>NZ_JBHWJJ010000041.1:0-61293 GCF_042732005.1 Streptomyces sp. NPDC059851
GAGCCACTCACGCGGAGGAGAGGGGTTCGTCCCGGCGGGGGGCTGTGCGCCCCGGCCGCCTCGGCGACAACACCAGTTAGCCAGGCCACCGGCGCGCTGGCAAAGCCCCCCGTCTACTAGGGCGGCTCGCAGACCGGGGCGTCGGGCGGGTCGGGGCCGGGGGTGGGGAACGTGCAGGTGGGGCGGGGTTCGGGGTGGGTGCGGGCGGAGCCGTGAGGGCTACTAGGGCGGGCCGGATGTGACCTGGGTCCTGTGGGGCGCCTCACCGCCTCCGGGCCTGAATGTCACCTTTCGTGGTCGTTCGTACCTGTTTCTGGGCGTGTCCGGGGCCACTTTCGGCCCCTGGATCGAAGGAGACGGGGGCGTCGAACGCCGCTTTCCGAGTCGCTCGGCGGAGTGCCTTCAGCAGCGTGCCGCCGAGGGCGAGGGTCAGGACGACCGTCAGCGCGGCCCTGCCCAGGTCCCAGCCGAGGGAGGTCGCCGTGCAGTACGCGAGGAACCGCGTCAGGTTGGCCGCGACCGGATCCCCCGGGTGGAAGGAAACGCCCTGGCCCATGCCCTGCAGCAGGACCCAACCCTGCAGGTTCATGATCGTCCCGTACGCGAACGAGCCCGCGAACCCGTACGCCGCCAACATCAGCAGCTCCGCCCGGCCCCGTATGCGCTCCGGCCCGGGCAGCAGCCCGGCCCCCAGCGCGAACCAGCCCAGGGCCAGCATCTGGAACGGCATCCACGGACCGACCCCGCCCGTCAGCAGGGCCGACGCGAACATCGTCACCGAGCCGAGGACGAAGCCGAAACCGGGACCGAGGACGCGGCCGCTGAGCACCATCAGGAAGAACATGGGCTCCAGGCCCGCCGTCCCCGCACCCAGCGGCCGAAGGGCGGCGCCCACCGCGGCGAGCACGCCGAGCATCGCCACCGCCTTGGCGTCCATGCCCTGGTCGGCGATCGTTGCGACGACCACGCCGACGAGGAGGGGGAGCAGGGCGGCGAACAGCCAGGGCGCGTCCTGGGAGTGGGCGAGCCCGGACTGGCGGTCGGCGAGCAGCGGCCAGCCGAAGGCGGCGATGCCGATCAGGGTGACGAGGACGAGGGCGGCCGCGGCCCTCGGGCCGACCCGCAGGGGGCGGTTCACGGCGCACCCGGGGTGGCCGGAGCGTCGGGTACCGGCCTTTCGGGCGTGGGGGTGGGGGTGCGCGTAGGTGCGGGAGTGCGGGTCTCGGGTGGTGCGGGTGCGGCCGGGGTGGACGCCAGGGCCGCGGCGACCTCGGACACGGTGAGCCAGTGTCCCGGCGCCAGGATCTTGGCCACCTGCGGTGCGAAGGCCGGCGACGACACCACGACCTCCGCGGTCCGCCCGTCCGCGACGACCTCACCACCGGCCAGGACGACCACCCGGTGGGCCAGCTCCGCCGCCAGCTCCACATCGTGCGTGGCCAGGACGATCGCGTGCCCCTCAGCGGCGAGCTCGCGCAGGATCCCTATCAGCCGCGCCTTGGCCGCGTAGTCCAGGCCGCGCGTCGGTTCGTCGAGCAGCAGCAGTGCCGGGCGGCCGGTCAGCACCAGGGCGAGGGCGAGGGCCAGCCGCTGCCCCTCGGAAAGGTCCCGCGGGTGGGTGCCGTCGGCCACCTCCGGCAGCAGTGCCGACACCAGGCCCCGGCAGGTACCGGGGGTCGCGCCGGCGTCGGCGTCGGCGGCCGCGCACTCGGCGGCGACCGTGTCCGCGTACAGAAGGTCCCGGGGCTCCTGGGGGACGAGCCCGACGCGGCGCACCATCTCCGCCGGCGGTGTGCGGTGTGGCACCCGGCCCCCGACCGACACCTCGCCCCCGGCGGGGGCGAGGGTGCCGACCAGAGCGGCGAGGAGGGTGGACTTGCCTGCGCCGTTGCGGCCCATCAGGGCCACGGTCTCGCCGGCCGCCACCGCCAGGTCGACGCCGTGCAGGACCTCGGCGCGGCCGCGGCGCACCGAGAGGGCGCGGGCCCGTGCCACCGGGGAGGCGGCGTCCGCGGCGTCCGGAAGGGGGGTCGGGTTCGTGGCCTGGTTCGTGGCCGGGTTCGTGGCCGGGTTCGTCGTGGGATTCGAGTCCGCAGTCGCTACCGGGCCGCCGGTGCGGCGGAGCAGGCGCGCCAGGAGCCCGGGCCGGGTGGGGGCGGTCGCCGTCGCCGTCCCGGCGGCGTCAGCCGCCGGGCTTCCGCCGGAGGGGCGTGGCCGTGGGCGCGGGGGCGTCGCCGGGGGAGCAGGCCGGGGCGGGACCGCCGCCTCGGACAGACGGGCGCGCAGAGGGGGTGCCAGGCGGCGGGCGTCGCGTACCGACAGGGGGAGCGGGGACCAGTCCGCCAGCCGGCCCAGCGAGACCACCGGCGGCTGGACGGGCGAGACGGCCAGGACGTCCGCGGGGACACCGATGACCGGAGCCGCGCCCGGCCCGGGCAGGAGCAGCACCTGGTCGGCGTACTGGACCACCCGCTCCAGGCGGTGCTCGGCCATCAGCACGGTGGTGCCCAGGTCGTGGACCAGCCGCTGGAGCACAGCGAGGACCTCCTCCGCAGCCGCCGGGTCCAGGGCGGAGGTGGGCTCGTCCAGGACCAGCACCTTGGGGTGCGTGGTCAGGACCGAGCCGATGGCGACCCGTTGCTGCTGCCCGCCCGACAGGGAAGCGAGGGGGCGGTCGCGCAGGTCGTTCAGGCCCAGCAGGTCCAGGGTCTCCTCGACGCGGCGGCGCATCACGGAAGGCGCCAGGCCGAGGGACTCCATGCCGTACGCCAGCTCGTCCTCGACGACGTCCGTCACGAAGTGGGAGAGGGGGTCCTGGCCGACGGTGCCGACGACGTCCGCCAGCTCGCGCGGCCGGTGCGTACGGGTGTCCCGGCCGTCGACCGTGACGCGGCCGCGCAGGGTGCCGCCCGTGAAATGGGGGACGAGTCCGGACACGGCCCCGAGGAGCGTGGACTTGCCGGAGCCCGACGGGCCGATCAGCAATGTCAGTTCCCCCTCCGGGATGACCAGGTCGGCATCGCGGAGGGCCGGCTGCGGGGCGCCGTCGTAGGTGACCGACACCTCCTCGAAGCGGATCACTGTGACGCCTCCTTCTCTTGCTGTTGCTGCTGTTGCTGCTGTTGCTGCTGTTCGCGGTGCTGGTGCTGGTGCTGGTGCTGGTTGTGCTGGACGTGCTGGTCGTGTTCGTCGTGCGGGACGGCCTCGGGGGGAGTGGGGCCGGGTACCGGCGCCACGACGGCCGGGAGCAGACCGATCATCACCGCGGCCGCCGGCCACAGCGGCAGCACGGGAGCCGTCAGCGGGACCACCCCCGGGCGCAGGGCCTGCGGATCGGCCCCGGAGGCGTACACGAGGGCGGCGGCCACGGCCGCACCCGACCCGGCGACCAACCACGCGCGCACTCCCCAGCGGTCGGGCCGGTAGCGGGTCCGGAGGCTGCGCCGCCCGCCGAGCCGCAGGCCCGCGAGGGCGAGCGCGAGTCCGATGAGCAGGACGGGCAGGCCGTACGCGGCCCCTTCGGCGGCGAGCAGTCCGTACGTGCCCGCGCACATGCCGAGCAGGCCGCCCAGGGTGAGCACGGTGGTGGTGTGCCGCACGACGGACGGGACCCGGGCGGTACGGCCGTAGCCGCGCGCGTCCATCGAGGCGGCGATCGCGACGGAACGTTCGAGGGCGCCCTCCAGGACCGGCAGGCCGATCTGCAGGATGGCCTTGATGCCGCCGGTGGGGCGGCCGCGCAGGCGGCGGGCGGTGCGCAGCCGGGCCACGTCGGCGACCATGTTCGGCGCGAAGGTCATGGCGACGACGACGGCGACGCCCGCCTCGTAGAGGGCGGCCGGGAGGGACTTCAGCAGGCGGGCCGGGTTGGCGAGGGCGTTCGCGGCGCCGACGCAGACGAGGAGGGCGGCCAGCTTCGCGCCGTCGTAGAAGGCGAAGACGAGCTGCTCGGCCGTGACACGGCCGCCGAGGCGGATGCCCTGCGCCCATGCGGGGAGGGGGACCTCCGGGAGGGTGAACAGGACGTGAGAGCCGGGGATCGGTGAGCCGAGGAGTACGGAGAACAGCAGCCTCAGGCCGATCACGAACAGGCCGAGCTTGAGGAAGGCGGCGTACGAGCGGGCCCAGGGCGCGGACGTACGGCGCGCGGCTACGACGTAGCCGGCCACGGCGATGACCAGCCCGAGGAGGAGCGGGTTGGTGGTCCGCGAGGCGGCGGTGGCCAGCCCGAGCGCCCACAGCCACCACGCCCCCGCGTGCAGGGCATTGCCGCGCCGGGCCTCCGGGGCGGCGTACCTGCGGGCGCGGCCGCGGTCGCGGGTTGGGGCGTGGGTGCGGGTGTGCGTGCGGGCGGGGGTGGGAGTGGGAGTGGGAGTGGGAGTGGGAGTGGGAGTGGGGGTGTGGTGGGGGCTGGTGGGGGGTGTCATCGGCGGCGTCGGACGGAGCGCCATACGGCGGCCATCGCCAGGCCGGACAGCACCGCCAGGCCGGCCAGGGGGCCCACCCACGGGCCCTCCTTCTCTTCCTTTCCTTCCTTCGCCTCGTTCCCCCGGTCGTTGTTCGTGGTCGCGTCGCCGCTCTGCGGAGCCGGGGCTCCGGGAGCCGAGGGTGCGGGAGCGGCATCCGCGATCTGCTCGCCGCAGCCCTGCTTCGGGTAGCCCGAGATCGCGCACAGCAGTGCCGCGCTGTTGTAGCGCAGCGGCTTGGCCACCTCCGCCAGCGCCTCCGCGGCCGTGGCCTCGGGGGCCAGTTGCGCGCAGGCGGTGCGCGGGGCGTCCTGCGGCGGGGCGTCGCCCGCCGGCGCGTCCGCCGGTACGCCGAAGTCGACGACCACGGCGATCCGCTTCCGGCCCGGCGTCGCCGGGGTCGCGGAGCAGACCGCGTCGAAGTCCGCCGCCGCCCGCGGCCGGGCGGCCTCGGCGGCCGCGTCCTTGCTCACGGCGAAGCGGAAGCCCTGCACGGAGCCGTCGGCCGGGCGGGCCGTGGAGGGGCCCTGCGTGGCGTACGACCACTGGCCGCCCGCGCCGTCCCAGTACGACCAGTAGCGGTACCCGGCTGCCGCCGCGGGCGAGGCCGCGAGGAGGGACAGGAGGGGGAGGAGGGGGAGGAGCAGCGTCAGGGCGCCGAGGGCCAGGGGCCGGGGCGGGGCCGCTGCCCCGGCCGGGGGCGTGTTGCGGCGGCGGAGGCCGTGCATCAGAGCTGGTTCTTCTTGCGGCGGCCGCTCAGCAGGATGCCGATGCCCATGCCGGCCGCGGCGCCCACGCCGATCATCCACCAGAGGTTCTGGTCGCCCGAGCCGGTCTTCTCTTCGTCCTCGTCCTTGGCGCCGCTCGGCTCCGCCGTGGCCGCGGCCTGCGGGGCCGGGCCCGTGGCGTTCAGGGCTGCAACCAGGTCCGCGCCGCCGAACGCCTTCGGGTCGGTGCGCGTCGCGTGCGCCGCCAGGACCAGGGTGCCGAGGGCCGCCGGGCTGCCCTTGGCCCACTCCGCGGAGTTGCCCTGCAGCCACTCCAGCGCGCCGACCGCCGACTGCCTGTGCCCCGCCGCGGCCAGGGCGATCACCGCGTCGACGGTGTTGCCGACGTCCGGGGTCGGCTGGTCCGCGCCGGGCGTGACGGCCGTGAGGTGGCCGCCGCCCTTCCTCAGCGCCTCGGCCAGATAGCCCGCCGCCACCAGGCCGGCAGCCTCCGGCTCGGCGGCCGCGGTGCAGCCCGACGAGCCCGCGGGGGTGTCCTTAGCGGCCGGGGCGACGACCGCGCCCTTGCCCAGGGCGGCCAGGACGGCGGCGGCCGTCGCATCGGCGTTGGGGAGCAGCTTTCCGTCGGCCGGCTGGTACGCGAAGGCGCCACCGTCGGAGGGCGGCTGTGCGGTGCAGCCGAGCTGGAACGCGAGCAGGCCCTCGTACGCGGACTTGCCGGCCTTCGACTTCACCTCGGCCGGCTTCTCGCCCGCCACGGCCAGGGCACTGATGACCACGGCGGTGGAGTTGGCGTCGCTCGGCGAGCCGGGGACGAAGGCCCAGCCGCCGTCCTCGTTCTGGACGGACTTCAGCCAGTCCACGCCCTTCTTCACCGCCGCGTCCTGGCCGCCCAGTGTCTTCAGGGACTGGACGGCCATTGCGGTGGCGTTCGTGTCGTACATCGTCGTGGCGTCGCAGGCCGCGGCGGCGTCCGCGCGGAAGGAGGCGAAGCCGCCGTTCGCGCACTGCTGCCCGGCCAGCCAGGCAACGGCTTCCTTGGCGGGCTTGACGCCGACCGTGTGCTGGGCGAGCAGCGCGACGGACTGCCGCCACACGCCGTCGTACGTGGGGTCCTTCTTGCCGTACAGGCCGGACGGGATCACCGGGGGCGTCGAGGCCGCCGGGGAGGGCGCGGAGGGCGCGGCGAAGGCTGCGGGGGCGGCACCCGCGCAGAGCACGGCGGAGGCGGCGAGCGCTGCGGCGCTGCGGCGGATGTTCATGCGGGCGGGTGCCTCTCCTGCTGGGGGAGCGGGAGGCAGGCGCGCGCAGGCACCGGGCTCCGGCTCCGTTGACCTCGACGGTGGCGGCCGCCGGGGACTCCGGCGGCACGAGCCGCGCACCTTCGTGTACGGGGCGGTCCGGCTGCCGCCCGGTGGGGCCGGGGCGGGTCACGGTTGCGGGTCAGCGCCGGAATCGCACCGGCTTCCCCCCGTACGGAAGGGTGGACGACGGCCTCACTGTACCGGTCGGTATCGAGGGGACGGGTGGCGCAGGGGGCGGGTGGCCCTTACCTGCGGGGTGGGGGCTCGGGTACCTGCGGGGTGGAGGCTCGGGTACCTGCGGGGCTCGGGTACCTGCGGGGTGGGGGTCGGGAAGTGCGGCGCGTGGGGTCCGGCCCGGTCGGCTTGGCGGGTTCGGTGGGCTTGGGTGGGTGGGCTGCGGGCCTTTCGTCTTCTCCGGGGGCGGGGCACGTCCTTCCCTCAGAGGGCGCGGTACGCCGTCGGGTCGCTGCCCGGCACCGGTTCGGCTCGGCCCTGTTTCACCAGGCGCCGCAGGTGCGCCTCCGCCTCCGAGACGGCGATGTTGCGGGAGCCGTACGGGATCTGCTCCCAGGGCCGGTTCCACTCCATGCGTTCCGCCAGTCCCCACGGGGTCAGCGGCTCGGCCAGCAACTGCCACAGCCCCGCCAGCCGTTCCTCGTGGTGGCGCAGCAGCGCGCGGACCCGGGCCGGGGCGTCGGTGAAGGCGTGCTGGTGGGCGGGGAGCACCTCGGCGGGGTTCAGGCGGGCGATGCGTTCGAGGGAGTCGAGGTAGTCGCCGAGGGGGTCGGTGGCGCGGGTGTCCTCCGGGTCCTCGTACAAGCCGATGTGCGGGGAGATCCCGGGCAGCAGGTGGTCCCCGGAGAAGAGGCGGCCGCTGCCGGGCAGGTTCGCCGGGTGCGTTTCCTCCAGGTGCAGGCAGACGTGGCCGGGGGTGTGCCCGGGGGTCCATACGGCGCGGAGCCGGCGCCCGGCGAGGGGCAGCAGCTCCCCGTCGACGACCTCCCGGTCGGGGACGGCGGCGCGCAGGCCGGGCAGGGTGCGCATCCGGCCGCTCGCGCGGGCAGCCCGCAGTGGGGCGACGTGCTCGTCGGGGGCTCCGGCGGCGGTGAGCTTGGCGGTCAGGTAGTCGAGCCAGACTGCGGGCTCGGCGGACCGGGTCCGTAGGACGACCTCGGTGTCGGCGGCGTGCAGGGCGATCCAGGCGCCGGAGGCGTCCCGGACCTTGCCGGAAAGGCCGTGGTGGTCGGGGTGGTGGTGGGTGATGACCACGCCGTGTACGTCGGAGACCGCGGTACCGAGGGCCTTCAAGCCGGCGGTGAGGGCGTCCCAGGAGTGCGGGTCGTCCCAGCCGGTGTCGATGAGGACGGGGCCGCGGTCGGTGTCGAGGACGTGGACGAGGGTGTGGCCCAGGGGGTTGTCCGGGATCGGAACCTTGATGGCTGCGACTCCGCCGCCGTGGTGGGTGACTTCGGGGGCGGGGGGATCGGGAGGAACCGGAGCGGTCGGGGGAGCGGGGTTCTGGTTCTGGTTCTGCTCCTGGTTCGAGTTCTGGTTCTGGCTCGGGTTCTGGCTCTGGTTCTGGTTTGGGTTCGGTTCCGTCGTCGGCCTTTGTTGGTTTGGCATGCCGTCTCCTCGCCCACGGGTGAGAACGTGTTGCATTAGTAGCCCAAGTCGACCATCTGGGGGGCTTTCTGGCTAGTCATTGGATCTCTTTCGGGGTCCTGTCCTGGTCGTGGACTCCTAGAACTAGAACTGGTATCAGTTCGGGAACGCCAAGCCGGAGGAGGCACCAGCCATGACCGAGCGCGTCGAACACGGGCAGCTGTTCATCGGCGGGGAGTGGAGGGATCCGCTGGGCACCGGGACGATCGAGGTCGTCTCCCCCCACACCGAGCAGGTCATCGGCAGTGTCCCGCACGCGTCCCGCGGCGACGTGGACCGGGCCGTGGCCGTCGCCCGCCGGGCCTTCGACGAGGGCCCCTGGCCCCGGATGCCCTTGGAGGAGCGGATCGCGGTCGTCACCCGGATCAAGGACGCGATCGCCGTCCGGCACGAGGAGATCGCCCGGTCGATCAGCTCCCAGAACGGGTCCCCGTACTCCTGGAGCATCCTCGCCCAGGCGCTCGGCCCCATGATGGTGTACGACGCGGCGATCCAGGTCGCGCGCGCGTACGCGTACGAGGAGCACCGCCAGGGCGTGCTCGGGCCGATCCTGGTGCGCCGGGAGCCGGTGGGTGTGGTCGCGGCCGTCATCCCGTGGAACGTGCCGCAGTTCGTGGCCGCGGCGAAGCTCGCCCCGGCGCTGCTGGCCGGGTGCGCGGTGATCCTCAAGCCGTCCCCCGAGGCGCCGCTGGACTCGTACATCCTCGCCGACATCGCCCGGGAGGCCGGGCTGCCCGAGGGGGTGCTGTCGGTGCTGCCGGCCGACCGGGAAGTGAGTGAGTACCTGGTCGGTCACGCGGGTGTCGACAAGGTCTCGTTCACCGGGTCGGTGGCGGCGGGGAAGCGGGTCATGGAGGTGGCGGCCCGCAACCTGACCCGGGTGACCCTGGAGCTGGGAGGGAAGTCCGCAGCCGTTGTGCTGCCTGACGCCGATCTGGGGGCGGCCGTCGCCGGCATCGTCCCCGCGGCCTGGATGAACAACGGGCAGGCGTGCGTCGCCCAGACCCGGATCCTCGCCCCGCGCAGCCGCTACGGGGAGGTGGCCGAGGCCCTTGCCGCGGCGGCCGGTGCGCTGGTGGTCGGCGACCCCCTCGACCCGGCGACCCAGCTCGGCCCGCTCGTGGCGCGGAGGCAGCAGGAGCGGTCGTTGGAGTACATCCGGATCGGGCAGGAGGAGGGCGCCAAGGTCCTGGTGGGTGGTGGCCGGCCGGCCGGGCTGGAGCGGGGCTGGTACGTCGAGCCGACGCTGTTCGGGGACGTGGACAACGGGATGCGGATCGCCCGGGAGGAGATCTTCGGGCCCGTGGTGTGCCTGATCCCGTACGCGGACGAGCGGGAGGCGCTCGGGATCGCGAACGACTCCGAGTTCGGGCTGAGCGGGAGCGTGTGGACGGCCGACGTCGAGCACGGCATCGACTTCGCCCGGCAGGTGCGGACGGGGACGTTCAACGTCAACACGTTCAGCCTGGACATGCTGGGGCCGTTCGGCGGCTACAAGAACAGCGGAGTGGGGAGGGAGTTCGGGCCCGAGGGGCTGAGCGAGTACCTGGAGCACAAGATGATCCACCTGCCGGGCGGGTACGAGGCCGGGGCCGGAGCCGGGGCCTGAGGGTGGTGTCGGTGTCGGTGATGGGCGACAGGTGGCAGGTTCAAGTGGATCGGGGCGTTTGCATCGGGTCCGGGATGTGCGTGAACCACGCCCCGGAGGGCTTCGCCCTGGACTCGGCGCGTCAGTCGCATGCCCGTGAGGCGGAGATCGATGCGAACGAGCCGATCCTCGCGGCGGCTGAGGGGTGCCCCGTGGAAGCGATCATGATCACGCTGGCCGGGAGCGGGGAGGCGGTGTTTCCGCCGGAGGAGTAGGGAGGGGCGGGGCGTCGGGCTTCCCGCGAGCCCATTGTCCTTCCGGGGCGGGCCGGTCCCTCAGGGGCGCTCCTCCTTCGTCGTCGCGGCGCGTTGCGATGGCCTTCGGCCCCCCCTTGACCGACCGGCCCGCCCCGGAACGCCAACGGACTCCCGGGAAGCCCCGGAGGAACGGCCGGGGGTGGGGTCCGAGGGGCGGGGACGGTGGAGATGTGCGGCCCGGGCTCCGCCGGCGTTCGCCCCGGGCGGGCGGGAGGCGACTCGGGGCCGGGAGCGCCTTGAGGGCGGGAGTGCCTCGGGCGGTGGGTGGGCGCCTCGGGCGGCGGGTGGGCGCCTTGGGGGTTGGGTGGGCGCCTTTGGGGGTCGGGATCGCCTCGGGGTCGGGGCTGCCTCGGGCGCGGGATCGCCCGGGGGTGGGGTTCCTTGGCGGGCGGGACCGGCTCGTGCTTCGGGTGTGGTGGTCCTGTCCCGTGTCGATGGGTGTGCTGCCGCGCGTGCCGGTCGGGGTGTGCTGTCGTGCCGGTGGGGCGGCGGGATCAGGACTTTTCCGGAGCCGTGAGGTCGATCAGGCGGCAGACCGTCTCGATGTCGATCTTGACCTGGGCGATCGAGGCGCGGCCCGACAGCCAGGTGATCAGGGCGGAGTGCCACGTGTGCTCGATGACGCGGACCGCTGACAGCTGCTCCGCGGTGGGCGGGGCGTCCAGGCCCATCGCGTCCAGGATGATGGCGGTCGTCAGGCGGGACACGGTGTCCACCTCGGGGCTGACGCTGCGGTCCGCGAAGGTCAGGGCGCGGACCATGGCGTCCGCGAGGTGGGGTTCGCGCTGGAGGGCGCGGAAGGCGCGCATCAGGGTTTCCGCGACGCGGGCGGCCGGGTCATCGGCGGCCGGGGGGCGCTTGCGGAGGGTCGTGTGCATGTGCTGGAGCTGGTCCTGCATGGTGGCGACCAGCAGGTGCACCTTCGAGGGGAAGTAGCGGTACAGGGTGCCCAGCGCGACGCCGGCCGCCTCGGCGACCTCGCGCATCTGGACGGCGTCGAAGCCTCCGCGGCTGGCCAGCTGGGCGCTCGCGTGCAGGATGCGGCGGCGGCGGGCCTCCTGACGCTCCGTCAAGGGAGGGGATGTCGAGGTGTTCGGTTGCGCTGTCATGTGCCCCGTTCCATGCGCTCCGGCAGGCGACGCAGTCGTGGCGCGAATCACCTGCTCCGCCTCTTACGGTGTGGTTTCCGGCCGGTAGATTCAATGGTCTTCGACGGATCAAGTCTGAAACTTGTTCTACATTATCCGAGCGGTTACGCTCCGGCGAAAGTTGCAGGGAGAAGGGGGCCGAGAGTGACCGCAGAGGCCATGGTGACGAGCCCTTTCGCGGGGTCCGTGACGGACGGTGACCGGCCGTTGCGCATCGCGCTCCTGACCTATAAGGGGAACCCGTTCTGCGGGGGTCAGGGCGTCTACGTCCGGCACCTTTCCCGTGAGCTGGTCCGGCTCGGGCACTCCGTCGAAGTGATCGGCGCGCAGCCCTATCCCGTGCTCGAAGGCGGGGCCACGCTCACCGAGCTGCCCAGCCTCGACCTGTACCGGCAGCCCGACCCGTTCCGTACGCCCAAGCGCGAGGAGTTCCGCGATTGGGTCGACCTGCTTGAGGTCGCCACCATGTGGACCGGTGGGTTTCCCGAGCCGCTGACGTTTTCGTTGCGGGCCCGGCGGCATTTGGCCGCGAGGCTCGGCGAGTTTGATGTTGTTCATGACAACCAAACCCTGGGTTACGGGTTGTTGGGTGGGCTCGGCGCGCCCCTGGTGACCACCATTCACCATCCGATCACCGTGGACCGGAAGCTTGAACTGGATGCCGCTCAGGACCGGCTGAGGCGGTTGTCGGTGCGGCGCTGGTACGCCTTCACGCGGATGCAGGGGCGTGTTGCGCGGCGGCTGCCTTCCGTGCTGACCGTTTCCGGCTCGTCGAAGCAGGAGATCGAGGAGCACCTGGGGGTGCGCGGCGACCGGATCCACGTGGTGCACATCGGTGCGGACACGGATCTGTGGTCGCCCGATGCGGCCGTGGCCGAGGTGCCCGGGCGGATCGTCACCACGTCGAGCGCCGACGTGCCGCTGAAGGGTCTCGTGTACCTCGTCGAGGCGCTGGCGAAGCTGCGCACGGAGCAGCCCGGCGCCCACCTCGTGGTCGTCGGCAAGCGGGCCGAGGAAGGGCCCGTGGCACGGGCGATCGAGGCCTACGGGCTCCAGGACGCCGTCCGGTTCGTCAAGGGTGTGACCGACGAAGAGCTCGTCGATCTCGTGCGGAGTGCGCAGGTTGCGTGCGTGCCTTCGCTGTACGAGGGCTTCTCGCTGCCCGCCGCTGAGGCGATGGCCACCGGTACGCCGCTCGTCGCCACGACGGGTGGTGCCATTCCCGAGGTCGCCGGTCCCGACGGTGAGACCTGTCTCGCGGTGCCGCCCGGTGATGCGGGTGCGCTGGCCGTGGCGCTCGGCCGGCTGCTGGGCGACGCGCAGCTGCGGGCCCGCCTCGGTGCCGCCGGGCGGGAGCGGGTGCTGACCCGGTTCACCTGGGCCAAGGCCGCCGAGGGCACCGTCGCGCACTACCGGGCCGCCATCGAGCGGGCGCGCCGGGTCCGCTGACTCCATGTTTCTCACCGATCACCCCCGCGACCGCGAAGGCAGGACCCCGTGCTGACCGTCGATTTCTCCCGGTTCCCGCTCGCCGCAGGCGACCGCGTACTCGATCTGGGCTGCGGCGCAGGCCGCCACGCCTTCGAGTGCTACCGGCGCGGCGCCCAGGTCGTCGCGGTCGATCGCAACGGCGAGGAGATCCGCGAGGTCGCCAAGTGGTTCGCCGCGATGAAGGAGGCCGGCGAGGCCCCCGCCGGTGCGACCGCCACGGCCATGGAGGGCGATGCCCTGGCGCTGCCCTTTCCGGACGAGTCCTTTGACGTGGTGATCATTTCCGAGGTGATGGAGCACATCCCCGACGACAAGGGGGTCCTCGCGGAGATGGTGCGCGTGCTCAAGCCGGGCGGGCGCATCGCCGTCACCGTGCCGCGGTACGGGCCGGAGAAGGTGTGCTGGGCGCTGAGCGACGCCTACCACGAGGTCGAGGGCGGTCACATCCGCATCTACAAGGCTGATGAACTCATCGGGAAGATACGGGCCGCGGGCCTGAAGCCGTACGGCTCGCACCACGCCCACGCGCTGCACTCCCCGTACTGGTGGCTCAAGTGCGCGTTCGGGGTGGACAACGACAAGGCGCTGCCCGTGCGCGCCTACCACAAGCTGCTGGTCTGGGACATCATGAAGAAGCCCCTGGCGACGCGGCTGGCGGAGCAGGCCCTCAACCCGATCATGGGCAAGAGCTTCGTCGTGTACGCGACGAAGCCCCACCTCCCCGTCGGCGCGGCCCAGTGAGCTCCACCGGGCGCACCGAACGCTTGGTCCTGGACGGTGTGCTGACGGCCGAGGAGGCCGCGGCCACGGTGGCCGGGATCCTCGCCGCGCAGCGCTCCGACGGCGCCATCCCGTGGTTCCGCGGGCACCACCTCGATCCGTGGGACCACACCGAGGCCGCGATGGCGCTGGACGCGGCCGGCGAGCACGAGGCCGCCGAGCAGGCGTACCTGTGGCTGGCCCGGCACCAGAACGCGGACGGCTCCTGGCACGCGGCCTACGCGGACCGGCCGGACGGTGTGGACACCGCCGAGCCGCAGGACGACGGCCGGGAGAGCAACTTCGTCGCGTACGTGGCCGTCGGGGTGTGGCACCACTACCTGGCCACCGGCGACGACCGGTTCCTGGAGCGGATGTGGCCGGTCGTCCACGCGGCCGTGCAGTTCGTCCTGGGCCTCCAGCAGCCGGGCGGCGAGATCGGGTGGAAGCGCGAGGCGGACGGCACGCCCGTCACCGACGCGCTGCTGACCGGATCGTCCTCCATTCACCAGGCGCTGCGCTGCGCCCTGGCGATCGCCGAGCACCGCGAGGACCCGCAGCCGGACTGGGAGCTGGCGGCGGGCGCGCTCGGGCATGCGATACGCCGGCACCCGGAGCGGTTCCTGGACAAGGACCGGTACTCCATGGACTGGTACTACCCGGTCCTGGGCGGGGCGGTCACGGGCGCCCAGGCGAAGGAGCGGATCGACGGGCGCTGGGACGAGTTCGTCGTGCCGGGGCTGGGTGTGCGGTGTGTCCTGCCGAACCCGTGGGTGACCGGCGGGGAGTCCTGCGAACTCGCGCTCACCCTGTGGGCGATGGGGGAGTCGGACCGGGCGCTGGAGGTCCTGCGGTCCATCACGCACCTGCGCGCGGACAACGGCATGTACTGGACGGGTTACGTCTTCGAGGACGAAGCGGTGTGGCCCGTCGAGCAGACCACCTGGACCGCCGGTTCGCTGCTGCTGGCCGTGGCCGCGCTCGGCGGTGACGAGGCGACCACGGCGGTGTTCGGCGGGCAGGAGCTGCCTGCGGGGCTGGAGCCGGACTGCTGCACCGGCGGATGATGCGCGCGGGGCGGCGGTCGCGCCAGTCGGGTGGCCCGGACGGGTGGCCCGAGTGGCGGGGCCGGTGCCCCCGGGTGACGCTGCGGGGGACACCTCACTCCCTCGGAGGAAACCGTGTCCATACGCAGAACCGTCCGATTCCACCGCGCCGTCACGGCACTGACGCTGTCCACCGCACTGCTCGCCGGGGCCACCGGATGCAGTAGCGGCGACAGCAGTGGGGCGAGGGCCCAGGGTGCGAACGCGCCCCTGTCCGCGGCGGTACACGTCGAGCAGATCGAAGCCGTGGAACTGCAGGCCGCGTTGGCGCAGATGCGGGCGGAGGTCGCCTCCCTGGAGGCCGCTTCCGTGGAGGCCGTTCCCCTGATCGTGGCCGAGCCGACGCCGACGACGTCGGCGGAGCGGCAGAAGTTCGCCAAGACGCGCTTCGTCGTCAACGCCGGGCTCGCGGCGGGGGCGACGTACCAGTGGATCGTCAAGCCCTACCGTGCGGGCAAGTTCAAGAAGGGTGCGAAGGGCCGGACGTTCGCGCTGATCAAGGCTGGCCTCGCGGGTGCTTTCGCGTACAACCGGCTGAAGGCGGCGGTGAACAACGCCAAGGGCGACCCGCTGCTGTCCAAGGCGCTGGTCCCGCTGACGGCGGGCATCGAGTCGCTGAAGGGCCTGGCCACCAAGGTGCGTTCGGGTCAGGCCGGTGACGCCGAGATCAGCTCGTTCGAGGACGTCATCAACGGGGTGAAGGGAGCCGGCAAGAGTGCGGGCGCCCCGGTGACCGACCAGGTACCGAGCCCGTCCCAGTTGGGTGGGTAGTGCCCGGGCGGGGGCGGCGGCCGTTGCGTGGGCCGCCGCCCCCGATTCCCCCCGGCGCGGGGCGCGGGGCGCGGCTCAGGCGTTGAGCTCTGCGAGGACGCGCAGGGTGCGGGGGTCCGGGGCGGTGACGAGGAGGTCGGTGACCGGGCCCTTGCGCCACAGGTCCAGGCGTTCGGCGATCCGCTCCCGCGGGCCGACCAGGCTGATCTCGTCGGCGAACGCGTCGGGGACGGCGAGGACGGCCTCCTCGCGGCGGCCGGCGAGGAACAGCTCCTGGATGCGGCGGGCCTCGTCGGCGTAGCCCATGCGCGCCATGAGGTCGGCGTGGAAGTTGCGCGCCGCGTGGCCCATGCCGCCGATGTAGAAGCCCAGCATCGCCTTGACCGGCAGGAGCCCCTCGGTGACGTCGTCGCAGACCTTCGCCCGGGCCATCGGGGCGATCAGGAAGCCCTCGGGGAGGTCGGTGAGGGAGGCCCGGTAGACGTCGGTGCGGGTCGGGGACCAGTACAGCGGGAGCCAGCCGTCCGCGATCCGGGTGGTCTGGGCGATGTTCCGCGGGCCTTCCGCGCCGAGCAGGACCGGCAGGTCCGGGCGCAGCGGGTGGGTGACGGGTTTGAGGGGCCGGCCGAGGCCGGTGCCGTCCGGGCCGCGGTACGGGTGGGTGTGGAAGCGGCCGTCCAGGGTGACGGGGCCCTCGCGGCGCAGCACCTGGCGGACGACGTCGACGTACTCGCGGGTGGCGGTGAGCGGGCTCGCGGGGAAGGGGCGCCCGTACCAGCCCTCGACGACCTGGGGGCCGGACAGGCCGAGGCCGAGCATCATGCGGCCGCCGGAGAGGTGGTCGAGGGTGAGGGCGTGCATGGCGGTCGCGGTCGGGCTGCGGGCGGGCATCTGGGCGACGGCGGTGCCGAGGCGGATCCGGGAGGTGTGGGCTGCGATCCAGGTGAGCGGGGTGAAGGCGTCCGATCCCCAGGCCTCGGCGGTCCACACCGAGGTGTAGCCGAGCCGCTCGGCCTCGGTGGCGAGGGCGAGGTGGGCGGGGTCGGGGCCGCGGCCCCAGTAGCCGAGTGCGAGTCCGAGGCGCATGGCGCCCTCCTTCCGCCAGCGTTCCTGACGACCTGTCAGGTGACGGGGTGACTGTAGGACAACGGCCCCCCGCCCGGAAGGGGCGGGGGGCCGTCGTGCGCCGGCGGGGCCGGGTCAGCCGCGCTGGATGCCGGAGGTGTCGTTCAGGACGCCGCGGCGGCCGTCCTGGGTCTGCGCGATCAGCGTGGACGGGCCGCGCTGATCCACCGCCAGGTACCAGGTGCCCGGGGCGAGTTCGGCGATCGGGGTGGGGGAGCCGTCCTCGGCGAAGAGGGGGCGGGCCACCGGCACCGCGAACCAGAACGGGGTGAAGTCGGCCGCCGGGGCGGCGGGCGCCGCGTCCTGCGGGCCCGGGCCCGGGGCGGGGGTCCCGCCGTACGGCGGGACCGGCTGGGGGGTGCTGCCGTAGCCGGGCTGCGCCTGGCCGCCCGGGTAGCCGTACCCGTCGGGCTGCGGCTGGCCGCCGAACGGTGCCGGGGCGGCGGGCCGGGACTCCGGCACCAGCGGTCCGGCGAGCGCCGGGACCTTCGCGCCGGAGACGGCGACGCCGGCCAGCACGAGGGTGGCGAGGAAGGCGATGATGCAGCCCGCGCCCAGGTCGGCGCCGCTCGGGCTGGTGATCAGCGACCACAGGGAGGACCAGGCGGCCGCCACCGCGAGCACCGTCCCCCACGCGGACAGCGGCAGACCCGCCAGCTTGCGGGACTCCGGCAGGAACCGGCCGCCGACGATGAGGCCGGCGGCGATGAAGCCCAGCAGGAAGATGCTCGGAAGTGCCAGGCGGTAGACGTCGGTGTCCCACACGCTCGGCAGGTCCAGGCCGGTCGCGGAGTAGAAATCGAGGAACGAGGCGATGAACAGCAGCACCGCTGCTCCGATCACCACGCCGTCGCCTCGAGTGAGGGAGCGGATGTTCACGTCTTAGGTGTCCTTCTCGGTCTCGGTCGTCCCGTGGTGCCGCGGTCGCGCATCCAGGAGTGGGGGGCGGGCTGGACCATGGTACGGAGGTTTCCCGCGACCGAGAGGATCGGGGCGGGCGGGCGTCCTGTCGGAACTACCCGCCCAGGAAGCCGACGATGCCGTCCGCGATGCCCTGAGCGGCCTTCTGTCGCCACTCCGGACTGGTCAGCAGCGCCGCGTCCTTGCTGTCACGCATGTTGCCGCACTCGACGAACACCTTGGGCTGCGTGGAGAGGTTGAGGCCGCCCAGGTCGTCGCGGACGACCAACCCGGTGCCGCCGCCGAGGTAGTTGGCGGGCGCCGAGCCGGTGGTCCGGGCGAAGTTCCCGGCGATCCGCTCGCCGAGGGTCCGGGACGGGCCGACGATCGCCGCGGTGTCCGCGGCGCCGCGCTTGACCTTGGCCGGGAGGATGACGTGGTAGCCGCGGCTGCCCTCGGAGACGCCGTCCGCGTGGACGGAGACCACGGCGTCGGCCTTCGCCTCGTTGCCGATGCGGGCGCGTTCGTTGATGCAGGGGCCCCACGTGCGGTCCCCGTCGTGCGTGAACACCACCTTGAGGCCCTTGGCTTCGAGGGCGGTGCGCAGCCGGCGGGACACGTCGAGGGTGAACTCGGCTTCCTTGTAACCGGAGTTGGTGGTGGTACCGGTGGTGTCGCACTCCTTGGTGTTGGTGCCGATGTCCACCTTCTTGTTGATCTCGGTGGTGTGCTTGAAGTTGCCCGTGTTGTGTCCGGGGTCGATCACGACGGTTTTGCCGGCGAGGGCGTTCCCGACGCCGGCGCCGGGTGTCTTGACGGGTGAGGCGGATGGGGCGGGCGATTCAGGCGGGGTGAGCGAGGCGTTCGCGGCACCGGCCGCCGGCACCACGCTCCGCGGCGGCCGCGCGTCGTCGGCCCCGGCCCCGGTGGTCACCTGGACCAGGACCCACCCGGCCAGGGTGGTCGGGGCGAGGACGGCCGCCGCGACGGCCAGGGTGGAGCGGCGCGCGAACCGGCGCCGGTCCGGGCTGACCGAGGAGGCGGACTCGGGGGGCGGGGGGCTGTCGTCGTAGCGCACGCCGCGAGCGTAGACCGGGAGTCCGCCGGGAGGCGGGCACTGGGCCGTCCGAGGGCGCGGTGCGATAGTCAACAGATATGCCCGGATGTGCCGGACGGGGGGCCGTCCGGGTCGCGCTCCCGCTCCTGTTCCGACTCCCGGGCTTCCGGGCTTCCGGCCTTCCGGCCTTCCCGCCCTCCGGCCCGCCGCGGCGCCCGGGGCGGCTACAGACCCGGGCCGGTCCGGCGCAGGACGCGCAGCGAGTCGGTCACCGAGACCTCCTCGAAGGCGCCGGAGGCCATGGCGCGCAGGTAGATCCGGTACGGGGCCTGGCCGCCGTCGGCCGGGTCCGGGAACACGTCGTGGATGACGAGGGTGCCGCCCTCGGCGAGGTGCGGGACCCAGCCCTCGTAGTCACCGGTGGCGTGCTCGTCGGTGTGGCCGCCGTCGATGAAAAGGAAGCCGAGTGCGCCGCCCCAGACCGCGGCGACCTGCGGGGAGCGCCCCACGACCGCGATGACGTGATCCTCCAGCCCGGCCCGGTGCAGGGTGCGGCGGAAGGTGGGCAGGGTGTCCATCAGGCCGACCTCCGGGTCCACGACGGACGGGTCGTGGTACTCCCAGCCGGGCTGCTGCTCCTCGCTGCCCCGGTGGTGGTCGACGGTGATCGCGCTGACCCCGGCCTCGCGGGCGGCGTCGGCCAGCAGGATCGTCGAGCGCCCGCAGTACGTCCCCACCTCCAGCAGCGGCAGCCCCAGGGTCGCCGCCGCGGCAGCGGCCTCGTACAGGGCGAGTCCCTCGGTGGTGGGCATGAACCCCTTGGCGGCCTCGAAGGCGGCGAGGGTCTCCGGCTTGGGGGTGGCGGGGGCCATGGGTTCCTCCTGAGCTGCACGTGAGCGGCCCATGCTGCCCTACCGCCGGGTAGGGCGCCACGCCCGGGTCTGGCGTGCGTACGGCTAGGCCGGCTGCACCAAGGCCGTACGGGCCGGGACGGGCTCCGGAACCGACTGCCGGTCCGGGGCGGGCCGGAGCAGCATGGCGGCGGCGTGGTCCACGAGATGCCGTAGGACCGCCAGGTACCGGTCGTCCCCGCCCAGTACGCCGAGGATGCGATGGGCGTCGGCCCGGAAGGCCTCCAGATCCGTCCGGTAGCGGTGGAGGACGGCCGGGGAGAGCAGGATCCGGGCGAGCTCGGCGCGGGCCGCCCCCGAATTCCGGGCGGCGGTGCACAGGGCGAGGACGCGTTCCCGGGCGGCCCGGTCGGGGGAATCCTCCAGGGCACAGGTCAGCAAGTACGTGGCCGTCCCGTTGAGGAGGTCTTCATTGCGGCCGGAGAGGATGTCCTCCTGGTCGTTGAATATTTGCCAGAGTATGCCGAAGACGTAGCCGAACTCGCGCCAGTGCCCCACTCTTGAGGCATCGGCCCCGGCCAATATCGCGGCCATCGCCGTGATCATCGAGTAGGGTCCGCCGGATTTCCCGCGGTATCCGGTGATGACCGATTGCGGCGTGGCGCGGGAGGGGTCGGTCGCGATGTCGGTCAGCTGGCCCTCGATGCCGACCGCCCAGCCGGTCGCGATCTCGGCCGTGAGCAGGCCGTGCACGGAAGCCGGCACCGGCAGCGAGCGGACGATCCGCAACGGCAGGACGGTGCCGCTGAGGACGGACGCCAGCAGGGCTTCGTTCCGGTCGATGGTCGAAGGCGGGGGCGGCGCCGGGGTCGGGGCCGGATGCGGGGCGGTCTGCGGCGCGGCCTGGGGCTCGTGGGCGTCGGCCAGGTCGTCGAGATAGCAGGCCGAGGTCCACCACAGCACGTGCAGGGCGGCCAGCGGGACGGCGGGGGCGGGATTTCCGGTCTCGATTCCGTGCACCAGCATCGGGAGCACGGAGAGGGGATGCCGCAGCTTTTGATGGCGCAGGAGTTTGGTGACCGCGCTCTTCGCCGCGCTCTTGTTCGTGCCCGTTCCTGAGGCGGGGACGAGGCCCGCGATGGCGGTCTGTATTTCCGTCTCGATGTCCAGTGATACCTGACGGTGCAGATCCACGTACGTCATGGAATTCACAGGTGATTCCCGTTCTGGAGTCGAATTATAGGGGGTGGCGTGAACGCCCCAGATTCGATCATTCGGGACGGAGGTCAGCTAGAGCGTTTTTCGGACACGGCCGGTTCTCGCCGGTCCTCATATCCCGGCCCCGCCTGACCTTCCGCCGGGTTGAAACGTGTTCTACTCTGCCCGCGATCAGGGGCCGCCGGGCGCCCGCACCCGGGCCTGCGCGGACCGGGGGACGTGGAGAGGCGGCAGGATCCGTATGGGCATCGCCATCACACAGGAGCAGCGGGACCTCGCCGAAGCCGTGCGCGGCTGGGCGGCCCGGACCGTGCCGCCGGAAGAGGTCCGCAAGCTGCTCGACGGCCCGCCCCGCACCGGGGTCCGGCCCGCCTGGTGGGACGCGCTGGCCGCCTCCGGGCTGCTCGCGCCCCACCTGGACGGCGGCACCCTCCTCGACCTCGCCGTCGCGGTCGAGGAGGCCGCCCGGGCTGCGCTGCCCGGGCCCTACCTGGGCAGCGCCCTGGCCTCCGTCCTGCTCCAGCGGGCCGGAGCGGCCGGACTCGCCGGGGCGCTGGCCGACGGCACCAGGATCGGGGCCGTCGCCCTCGGGCCCGGCGACCTCGTCGCCACCCCCGCTCCCGGCGGCGGGTACCTGCTCGACGGGCTCGCGCCGCCGGTGCTCGGGGCGGGAGAGGCCGACCTGGTGCTGCTCGCCGCCGCACCCGCCGGCGACAGGGCCGACACCGACGTCGACACCGGCGCCGACACGGGCGCCGGGAGCACTGACGGGGGCACTGGCGGCAGCCGCGACGGGAGCCCCGACGGGAGCACCGGCGGCGCCACGGCCGGCGGAGCCCGCGCCGGCGACGCCTCCTGGTACGCGGTGGACGCCGCCGCGCTGGAGATCCGTACGCACGCCTCCGCCGATCCGACCCGGCCCACCGCCGAGGTCCGGGCGCGCTCCGTCGCCGTACCTCCCGGCCGGCGGCTGTCCCTGGACGGGGAGCTGGTCCGGGACCTGGCCTGCGTCCTGTTCGCCGCGGACGCCTGCGGCACCGCCGCCTGGGCGCTGCACACGGCCACCGCGTACGCGAAGGTCCGGGTGCAGTTCGGCCGGCCCATCGGGCAGTTCCAGGCGGTCAAGCACCTGTGCGCCGACATGCTGGTCCGCCTGGAGCAGGCCCGGGCCCTCGCCTGGGACGCCTCCCGGGCCGCGGACGGGCCCGCCGGGCCGCGCTCCCTGGCGGCGGCCCTCGCCGCCGGGACCGCGCTGGACGCCGCGTACTCGGGCGCCAAGGACTGCATCCAGGTGCTCGGCGGGATCGGTTTCACCTGGGAGCACGACGCGCACGTCCACCTGCGGCGGGCCCTCGTCGCCCGGCAGCTCCTCGGCCCCGGCGACGAGCACCGGCTGCGGGCCGTGCGGCTGGCGTCCGGCGGGGTCCGGCGCGAGCTCAGGCTGGAGCTCCCGGCACGGGCCGAGGCCCATCGGCCCGCCGCGCGCCGCGCTGCCGAGGCCGCGCGGGGCCAGGACCCGGCCGCGGCCCGCCGCACCCTGGCTCCGACCGGCTACGCGGCCCCGCACCTGCCGCCCCCCTACGGGCTCGGTGCCGGGCCCGTCGAACAGCTCGTCGTCCAGCAGGAGCTGGCCCGGGCCGGGGTGCGGCTCGCCGACCTCGGGATCGCCACCTGGGTGGTGCCCTCGCTGCTCGCGTACGGGACCCCCGAGCAGCAGGAGCGGTACCTGCTGCCGGCGCTGCGCGGGGACACCGCCTGGTGCCAGCTCTTCTCCGAACCGGGCGCGGGCTCGGACCTGGCCGGGCTGCGCACCAGGGCCGAGCGGTCGGAGGAGGACGGCTCCTGGCGGATCAACGGACAGAAGGTGTGGACGAGTTCCGCGCACAGCGCCGACTTCGGGATCCTGCTGGCCCGCACGGACCCGGACGCCCCCAAGCACCGCGGGCTCGGCTACTTCGTCGTCGACATGCGCCGCACCCCCGGCATCGACGTGCGCCCGCTGCGGGAGATCACCGGCGAGGCCCTCTTCAACGAGGTCTGGTTCGACGACGCCGTCCTGCCCCCGGACGCCCTGGTCGGGGCCCCCGGCGACGGCTGGAAGGTCGCCCGCAACACCCTCGGCAACGAGCGCGTCCACATGGCCGACCAACTGGCCTTCGCGTCCGGCGTGGAAGCCCTCCTCGCCCGGGCCGCCGGACTCGGCGAGACCCGGCGCGCCCGCATCGGCGTCCTCGCCGCCGAGGCGCACGCCCTCGCCTGCATGGGGCTGCGCACCACGCTCCAGCAGGTGTCCGGGCTGGAGCCGGGCGCGGGTGCATCCGTGCGCAAGCTCGTGCAGACCCCGCACCAGCAGCGGACCGCGGAGCTCGCCGTCGAACTGCTGGGCCCGGCGGGCGCCGTACGGGAGGGGGCGGGGGAGCGGGCGGTGCACGGGCTGCTGATGTCCCGCTGCCTGACCATCGCCGGCGGCACCACGCAGGTCCAGCTGAACGTCGTCGCCGAGCGGATCCTCGGCCTCCCCAGGGACTGACGGGACTCAAGGAGTTGAGGGGCATGGAGTCGAACTCGTACATCGTGGGCGTCGGCATGACGCGGTTCGAGAAGCCGGAGTCGCGGGACTGGCAGTACTGGGACATGGCGAAGGAGGCCGGCGGGGCGGCGCTCGCGGACGCGGGCATCGGCTACGAGCTGGTCGAGCAGGTCCCGGTCGGGTACTGCTTCCAGGCCTCAACGGCCGGTCAGCGGGCCGCGTACGGGCTGGGACTGACCGGGGTCCCGGTCTACAACGTGAACAACAACTGCGCGACGGGCGCCACCGCGCTGATGATGGCCCGGCAGTTCGTGGCGGGCGGCCTCGCCGACTGCGTGCTGGCGCTCGGCTTCGAGAAGATGAAGAAGGGCGCCCTCGGCGGCGGGGCCGACGGCGGCGACTTCGCCACCTCGCCGGTCGCCCGCCACTACGGGATCATGGCCGCCCGGCACGGCTTCGGCATGTCGCCGCCCACCGCCCAGATCTTCGGCAACGCGGCACGCGAGCACATGGAGCGGTACGGGACCACGCCCGCGCAGCTCGCGGCGGTCGGCGCGAAGAACCACCGGCACTCGGCGAACAATCCGAACGCCCAGTTCCAGGACGTGTACTCGGTCGAGGAGGTACTCGCCGCGAAGCCGGTCCACCCGCCGCTGACCCGGCTCCAGTGCTCGCCGACCTCGGACGGGGCCGCGGCGGCGGTGGTCGTCTCGGAGCGGTTCCTGGTCCGGCACGGGCTGCACGGCAGGGCGGTGCGGATCGCCGGGCAGGCGATGGCGACGGACACGCGGGACTCCTTCGCCTCCGGCTCCTGCATCGACGTCGTCGGCAAGCCGATGAGCGCGGCCGCGGCCCGGCAGGCGTACGCGGCCTCCGGCCTCGGCATCGAAGACGTGGACGTGATCGAGCTGCACGACTGCTTCTCGGTCAACGAGCTGCTGACGTACGAGGCGCTCGGCATGTGCGCGGACGGTGCGTCGGGGGAGCTCGTCGAGTCCGGGGCGACCACGTACGGCGGCCGGTGGGTGGTCAACCCGTCCGGTGGTCTGATCTCCAAGGGGCACCCGTTGGGCGCGACGGGCCTCGCACAGGCTGCGGAACTGGTCTGGCAGCTGCGCGGCGAGGCCGGCGCCCGCCAGGTCGGCGGGGCGCGGGTGGGGCTGGCCCACAACGTCGGCCTGGGCGGGGCGGCGGTGGTGACGCTCCTGCACCGTGACGCCTGACCGCCGTGGCCGTGACGCCCGACCGTCCCGGCCGGCGCCGCCGCCCCGAAGCCGACCCCTAGGAGCCGGTGCGCAGGGCCGGGTCCACCACCGTTTCCCCCTGCGCCGCCCGGCGGATCGCGTCCGCCAGGTCCTCCGGCGGGCCGTCGCGCAGGACCAGGCCCGAGGCGCCGGAGGCGAGGACCGCGTCCAGCAGGCCCGGGTGGGCGGAGCCGGTGGTGACCAGGACGCGGCACTCCGGGTCGTCCGCCATCACCTCGGCCACCGCCGGGACGTCGTCCACCACGGCCACCGCCGGGCGCTCCATCGGGGAGGACACCAGCTCGATGTCCGGCTGGAGGCCCAGCAGGACCGCGAGGGCCGGGTCCGGGGGCCAGAGGAGGACCCGCAGGGAGCGGGACGGTCGGTGCGATCGGGGCATTTCGTCCACCCGGTCAGGGTAGGGGACGGGGCGGCCGGAGGCGGGTAGGACGCTTCACCCGAAGGGATCTGACGTGACGTCAGGAGCCTTCACAAGTGCTGGGGCGTGCGTTATACATTCCCTCACCGGTTTCTGGAACGCGTTCTAGAACGCCCGACCGGGGCGGTGGCCCCGGAGCCTCCCGGACCTTCCGGAGCGTCCCGGACCGGTCCGCACGCGACCTCGGTGCGGCCGACGGTGCGGACGACCGCGCCGAGGTCTTCCACGGACAAGGGAGCAGCACCCTCATGCCGATCGATGCCGCCAGGGCCCTGGCCGCCGAACCCCGCCTCGGGGACATCGCCTGGGACCACAAGGACGTCCAGCTCTACCACCTCGGCCTAGGGGCCGGAACCCCGGCCACCGACCCGGACGAGCTGCGCTACACCCTGGAGTCCAGGCTGCACGTGCTCCCCAGCTTCGCGACCGTCGCCGGCGCGGGCATGGCCATGCTGGGCGGCCTCGCCGCTCCGGGGATCGACGTGGACCTCGCCGCCGTCCTGCACGGCGGCCACTCCATCGAGCTGCACCGGCCGATCCCGGTCAAGGGGCGGGCCCGGTCCAGCAGCAAGGTCGCCGCCGTGTACGACAAGGGCAAGGCCGCGGTCATCGTCCTGCGCTCCGAGGTCGCCGACGCCGACGGCCCGCTGTGGACCAGCGACGCGCAGATCTTCGTCCGCGGGGAGGGCGGCTTCGGCGGCGACCGCGGGCCCTCCGCCCGCTCCGAGACCCCCGGACGGGAGCCCGACCGGGTCGAGGAGCGGCTCGTCCGCGAGGAGCAGGCGCTGCTGTACCGGCTCTCGGGCGACTGGAACCCGCTGCACGCCGACCCCGAGTTCGCCAAGACGGCCGGCTTCGACCGGCCCATCCTGCACGGCCTGTGCTCGTACGGGATGACCCTCAAGGCGGTCGTGGACACCCTGCTCGGCGGGGACGTGTCCCGGGTCCGCGCCTACCGCACCCGCTTCGCCGGGATCGTCTTCCCCGGGGAGACCCTGCGGATCCGGATGTGGCAGGAGCCGGACCGGATCCGGGTCGAGGTGGGCGCCGTGGAACGGGACGGCGCGCCGGTCCTCGCGGACACCGTCGTCGAGCACGCCTGACCGCCGGGAACGACGCTCAGCCCCAAACCCGCCAAGCCCGCCAAGCCCGCCAAGCCCGAAGCCGAGGAGCCGCACCGTGCGCGCAGCGCTGCAGAGCGAGATAGGCCAGGACAAGCTGGAAGTCGTCGACGACATGGAGGCCGCGGGCTTCGGCCCCGGGAAGGTGCGGATCCGGATCAGGGCCACCGGCCTGTGCCACTCCGACCTCTCCGCGATGAGCGGCGTCCTGCCGCAGCCCGCGCCGTTCATCCCCGGGCACGAGGGCTCCGGCGAGATCGTCGACGTCGGCGACGGGGTCACCACCCACGCCATCGGCGACCGGGTCCTCGTCTGCTGGCTGCCGCCGTGCGGGCACTGCGCAGCCTGTAGGCGCGGCCAGGGCCACCTGTGCCTGGAGGCCTTCGGGAACGCCGCCACCCCGAACTTCCGCCGCGCGGGCGGCGGGGACGTCTTCGGCTTCGCCGGCACCGGGACCTTCGCCGAGGAGATGGTCGTCCCCGCCGCCTGCGCCGTGAAGATCCCCGACGACCTGCCGTACGACATCGCCGCCCTGATCGGCTGCGGCGTCACCACCGGGCTCGGCGCGGCCATCAACACCGCCCGGGTCGAGGCGGGATCCTCGGTCGCGGTCATCGGTTGCGGCGGCGTCGGCATCTCCGTCGTCCAGGGCGCCAAGGTGCAGGGCGCGGCGCAGATCGTCGCCGTCGACCCGGTGGAGTCCCGGCGCGGGGCGGCGCTGCGGTTCGGCGCGACCGAGGCGGTCGCGCCGGAGGCCTTCGCCGACGCCAGGACCCGGATCACGGCGGGCGAGGGATTTGACTACGTCTTCGAGGTCGTCGGCAAGTCCGCCACCGTGCAGACCGCGTACGCGATGACCCGGCGCGGCGGGTCGGTCGTCGTGGTCGGCGCGGGCGCCCTCGACGACACCTACTCGATCAACATGTTCTCGCTGTTCTTCGACGAGAAGAAGATCCTGCCGTCGATGTACGGGGGCGGGGACGTCCTGCGGTCGTACGAGCGGACCATCGCCCTGTGGCGGGCCGGGCGGGTGGACCTGGCGGGCCTGATCACGCACCGGGTGCAGCTCGGTGAGGTCAACGACGCCCTGGACCAGATGCGCACCGGGACCGCCCTACGCACCTGCATCGACATCTGAGAGGAACCCCGCACATGACGCTCCCACTGGAGGGACTGTCCGCCATCGTCACCGGCGCCGGCCGCGGGCTGGGCCGGGCCGAGGCGGTCGAGCTGGCCCGACTCGGGGCGAGCGTGGTCGTCAACGACTACGGGCGACCCGGTCGCGACGGATCCGGCGAGGCCTCCGCCGGGCCCGCACAGGAGGTGGCCGAGGAGATCCGGGCCGCGGGCGGGCAGGCGGTGGCGCACACCGGCGACGTCGCCGACTTCGGGCAGGCGCGCGGGCTCGTCGAGCTGGCGGTGAGCCGTTTCGGCAAGCTCGACGTCCTGGTCAACAACGCGGGCATCCTGCGCGACCGGATGGTGTTCTCGATGTCGGAGGAGGAATGGGACTCGGTGATCCGGGTCCACCTCAAGGGCCACTTCAACACCACCCATTTCGCCGCGGTGCACTGGCGCGAGCGGTCGAAGGCGGCCGGCGGCCCCGTCCACGGCCGGATCGTCAACACCTCCTCCGAGGCCTTCCTCGGCGGCTCGGCCGGCCAGCCGAACTACGCCGCGGCCAAGGGCGGCATCGTGGGCCTGACCACCTCGACCGCGCTGGCCCTGGCGAAGTACGGGGTGACGGCCAACGCCATCTGCCCCCGGGCCCGTACCCGGATGACGCAGGACGTCTTCGCCGGCTTCCGGGAGCCGCAGGACGGCGGGCTCGACCCGCTGGCCCCCGAGCACGTCTCCCCGCTGGTCGGCTACCTGGCCTCGCCGGCCGCGGTCGGCGTCAACGGGCAGCTGTTCGTCGTGCACGGCGGGATGGTGGCCGTGATGGAACGCCCGAAGGTGGCGGCGAAGTTCGACACCGCCAAGGAAGCCTTCTCGTACGAAGAGCTGGACGCCCTCCTCACCCCGCACTACGCGGGGCGCCCGGCGAACGAGACCTTCGCCGCGGCCGAGGTGCTGGGCCTCGGGCACGGCTAGCTGCTCTGTCCGGGAACCCCGCGGCGGGGAACCCCGCGGCCCACCCGGCACCGCCCGGGACCGACCCGTACCCGCGGTCAGACCCGGGCGGGCTGCTGGAGCGGTGGCTGGAGGAGGGGTGCCTGCTGGAGCGGGACCGGGCGGGGCGCGGCCGGGGGCTGCGGGTCGAGCCGGACCGGGGGCGGTGGCGCCTCCGGCATGGTCAGCCCGGCGATCCCGCACGGCACCTCCGGGGTGGAGTACGGCAGGTGCAGCCGGCCCTCGGGGCTCCACAGCCCGGTGCCCAGCCAGCCGGCGGGCGCGGGGAGGCGGAAGACGCGCCGGTCGGCGGGCCGCCACAGGCCGAGGGCGCCGTCCTCCCGCCGGAGCGCGACCGCGCAGGTCTCCGGCATCAGGGCCTGGCCCGGCTGGACCGCGAACGGGACGGCCGCATCGCCGCGCAGGCACTCCGGGAAGCGGACGGGCAGGGAGCTGCCCAGGACTCCCCAGCCCAGGCGGGGCGTGCCGGGGGCGTCCGAGCGGATCAGCAGCAGCCCGCTGTCGGGGGCGGCCAGCAGCAGCCGGTCGTTGCTGCCGTCCGCGATCTGGAGCAGCGGGGAGGCCGCCCCGCCCCCGGCCAGGTCGACCGCGACGGTCTTGACGATGCCGTCCAGCTCCCGGTCCAGGGCCAGCATCCGCCCGCCGCGGTCCAGCCAGACGCCGCCCGTGCACCGGCCCGGGATCCGGGCGACCTGCCCGAAGGGGCCGCCGGCCGCCCGCCAGACGGTGGTCTCCGTGTCCGAGGAGGCCAGGGCGAAGGCACCCCGCCCGTCCGGGGACGGGGGCAGCAGGGACACCCGTACGCCCGCCCCGGCGGGCTCCACCGAGCCCAGCGGCAGCTCCCCGGTCCGCCAGCCGGCCCCGGCGCTGCCGGTCGGGTACAGCAGGGAGAAGGCGTGCCGTTGCGCGACCCGCCGGTGGATCAGCACCCGCCCGTCGGTCAACGGCAGGACCTCGCTGTCCGCCTCCTCGGGCTGGGCCAGCGGCAGCGGCACCGCGTACGGCTCCGGGCCCGCCAGGGTCCAGCGCTCCGGGTAGCGCGCCTCGCCGGTGCCGGCCAGCCGGGCAGCGTACGACCCGTCTGCGGCGATGGTGAACGGGGCAGCCGTCGTGATCTCGATGGCACAGACAGTCATCCGTGCGTCACCTCCGGTGAGGAAGCTAGTTTTCGCCCTTCCGGGCGGACAACGCGACCCCCGGTGCTTCACACATACGGGTGGCCGCCCGGCGGTTCTGCCGTGGTGGAGGGGGAGCGTGTGCGTGTGCGGTGGCCGTGCGCGCAACCGGTGCGTGCGGGGACGGGCGGGGGGCGGGCCTAGGCCGCGCCGGGGGCCCGGACGGGCGGACTCCCGCCCTCCCGCACGGACGGTAGCCTTGGCCTGTGCCACGTCTCTCTGAAGTCATCGCCGCGCTGGACGCTCTCTGGCCCCCCTCGCGGGCCGAGCAGTGGGACGCGGTCGGAACCGTCTGCGGCGACCCCGACGCCGAGGTCGCCCGGGTCCTGTTCGCCGTCGACCCGGTGCAGGAGGTCGTCGACGAAGCGGTGAAGCTGGGCGCCGACCTGCTCGTCACCCACCACCCCCTCTACCTGCGCGGCACCACCACGGTGTCGGCCGGCACCTTCAAGGGCCGCGCCGTGCACACGCTCATCAAGAACGACATCGCGCTGCACGTCGCCCACACCAACGCCGACACCGCCGACCCCGGCGTCTCCGACGCCCTCGCCGGCGCCCTCGACCTGCGCATCACCGGCCCGCTCGTGCCCGACCCGACCGACCCCGAGGGCCGTCGCGGCCTCGGCCGGATCTGCGAACTCGACCACCCCGAGACGCTGCGCGAATTCGCCGCCCGCGCCGCCGCCCGGTTGCCGCGGACCGCACAGGGCATCCGCGTCGCCGGCGACCCGGACATGACGATCCGTCGGGTCGCCGTCTCCGGCGGCTCCGGGGACAGCCTGTTCGCGCAGGTCCGGGAAGCCGGCGTGGACGCCTTCGTCACCGCCGACCTGCGCCACCACCCGGCCTCGGAGGCCCGCGAGCAGAGCCCGCTCGCCCTCGTCGACGCCGCCCACTGGGCCACCGAGTGGCCCTGGTGCGAGCAGGCCGCGGCCCAGCTCGACGCCGTCTCGGAGCGCCACGGCTGGGGCCTGCGCACCCACGTCTCGCGCACCGTCACCGACCCCTGGACGGCGCACGCGCCGTCCGCCGACTCCCCGACTACCCCTGGAGCCCCCAACTGAACGCCGAGCCCGCCGACCAGATCCGACTCCTCGACGTCCAGGCGCTGGACGTGCGGCTGTCCCAGCTCGCCCACAAGCGTTCCTCGCTGCCCGAGCACGCCGAGGTCGACTCCCTGACCAAGGACCTGAGCCAGCAGCGCGACCTGCTCGTGGCGGCGCAGACGCAGGCGAGCGACGCCGCCCGCGAGCAGACCAAGGCGGAGCAGGACGTCGACCAGGTCCGCCAGCGCGCGGCCCGCGACCAGCAGCGGCTGGACTCCGGCGTCGGCATCTCGGCCCGCGACCTGTCGAACCTGCAGAGCGAGGTCGTCTCTCTCGCCAAGCGCCAGGCCGACCTGGAGGACGTCGTCCTGGAGGTGATGGAGCGCCTGGAGGCCGCCCAGGAGCGGGTCACCGAGAACACCGAGCGCCTCTCCGCCCTGGAGGCCAAGCTGGCCGACGCCACCTCCCGCCGCGACGCGGCCACCGGCGCACTCGACGCCGAGACCGCGAAGGCCACCAAGGACCGCGAGGTCATCGTCGCGTCCATGCCGGCCGACCTGATGGCCCTGTACGAGAAGATCCGCCTGAAGCAGGGCGGCATCGGCGCGGCCCGCCTCTACCAGCGCCGCTGCGAGGGCTGCCGCCTGGAGCTCGACATGTCCGAGATCAACGAGATCAAGGCCGCGGCCCGCGACCAGGTGGTCCGGCACGACTCCTGCGGCCGCATCCTGGTCCGTACGGCGGACTCGGGCATCTGATGCCGCGGCTGGTCGTGGAGGCGGACGGCGGTTCCCGGGGCAACCCGGGGCCCGCCGGCTACGGCGCGGTCGTCTTCGACCCGGAGACGGGCGAGACGCTCGCGGAGCGCGCCGAGTACATCGGCATCGCCACGAACAACGTGGCGGAGTACAAGGGGCTCATCGCCGGCCTCACGGCCGCCCGCGAGCTGGACCCCGACGCGCGGGTCGAGGTCCGGATGGACTCCAAGCTCGTCATCGAGCAGATGTCGGGCCGTTGGAAGATCAAGCACCCGGACATGAAGCCGCTCGCCGCTGAGGCGGCGCGGATCCTGCCCCGCGCGCAGGTCGCGTACGAGTGGATCCCGCGCGAGCAGAACCGGCACGCGGACCGGCTCGCCAACGAGGCGATGGACGCCGGCCGACAGGGCCGGCAGTGGGAGCCGTCGGCCTCCACGGCCGCCCTCGACACGTCCGCCGCCCGCGCCCTGGCCACCCCGCCCCCGTCCGGCCCGCCCGGTGACGCGGTGGCCGGCGCCGCCGCGGTCCGCGCGGCACTCACCGCGACGGTGCCGGCCCCGACGAGCGGCACGACTCCCGCACCCGCGCCTGCAGGGCCGTCCGTGCCCGCCGGGCCGTCCGTGCCCGCCGAGCCGTCCGCGACACCGGCCGGAGGCGGAACCCAGGGCTGGGGCTCGGACATGGGCCCGCCGGCCACGTTCGTCCTGCTCCGCCACGGTGAGACCGCCCTCACCCCGCAGAAGCGCTTCTCCGGCAGCGGCGGCAGCGACCCCGAACTCTCCCCGGCCGGGCGCCGCCAGGCCCACGCCGTGGCCGAAGCGCTGGCGGCCCGCGGCACCATCCAGACCGTCATCAGCTCCCCGCTGCGCCGCTGCCGCGAGACCGCGCAGACCGTGGCGGACCGCCTCGGGCTCCACGTCACCGTCGAACAGGGCCTGCGCGAGGTGGACTTCGGGGCATGGGAGGGTCTGACCTTCGCCGAGGTGCAGGAGCGGTTCCCCGAAGACCTCCAGGCCTGGCTGGACTCCCCGAAGGCCGCCCCGACCGGCGGAGGCGAGAGCTTCGCGACCGCCACCCGCCGGATCTCGGCCACCCGCGACCGGCTGCTGGCCGCACACGCGGGCCGCACCGTGCTGCTGGTCACCCACGTGACCCCCGTCAAGATCCTCGTACGGTTGGCCCTCGGCGCCCCGCCGGAGTCCCTCTTCCGGATGGAGCTCTCCGCGGCCTCCCTCACCGCGGTCGCGTACTACGCCGACGGCAACGCCTCGGTGCGCCTGCTGAACGACACGTCCCACCTGCGGTGACGCGACACGCCTCGGAAGACGGTTCGGGCCCCGCACACACGCGTGCGGGGCCCGAACCGAATCCGGTGCAGAACGACGCCGGCTGTACGCCGGGTTCTGTCACCCGGTGACCTCGCGGTCGCCGGGGAGACGGCCATCCATCTAGGACCGGTGTTGCCACCGGCCTCGTGCGGTCTACCCGCGAACTCGGGCGGGCAGCCCTCGATCGTCCGCGCAGAGCCGTCCGGAGACGACTCCTCTTGACCTTGCTCCGAGTGGGGTTTACCTAGCCGCCTGGGTCACCCCAGGCGCTGGTGGTCTCTTACACCACCGTTTCACCCTTACCGGGAGCCGAAGCCCCCGGCGGTCTGTTTTCTGTGGCACTGTCCCGCGGGTCACCCCGGGTGGGCGTTACCCACCACCCTGCCCTGTGGAGCCCGGACGTTCCTCGGCGGGGCCGGAGCCCCGACGCGGCCGTCCGCCGGCGTCGTTCTGCGAAGGACCATGCTACCCGCCGACGCGGCACCGCTTGACCTTGCCGCAACGGCAGGGTTTCTACTGGCCGCATGAGGATCGGAGAGATCGCCACGCTCGTCGGGGTCACCACCCGCGCGATCCGGCACTACCACCACGTCGGCCTGCTCCCGGAACCGCAGCGCCGCCCCAACGGGTACCGGGCGTACACAGTCCGCGACGCCGTGCTGCTCGCCCGCGTCCGCCGGCTCACGGAGCTCGGACTCGGCCTGGACGAGGTCCGCGACGTCCTCGCGGACGACGCCGGGCGGGACCTGGCGGAGGTCCTGGAGGAGCTCGACGCCGACCTGGCCCGGCAGGAGGCCGCCCTCCGGGAACGCCGGCGCCGGCTCGCCGCGCTGCGGGCCGCCCCGCCCGGCGCGACCGAGCCCGTCTCCCCGGCCCTCGCCGCACTGCTCGCGAAGGCACCCGGGACCGGGTCGCCGTCGGCCGCGCTGGACCGCGAGCACCTGACCCTGCTCGACACGGCGGGCGCCGGCGGGGCCGAGCTGTACTCCGCGCTCGGCGCGCTGGCCGCCGACCCGGCCGTCCTCGACCTGTACCGGCGCCTCGACGACCTCGCCGACGCGTCCGTCGACGACCCGCGGATCGCCCCGCTCGCCGCCGAGCTGGTCGCGGCGGTCCCCGACGAGGTGTTCGAGGCGATCCCCGAGGGCGGCCGGGCGGCCGTCGCGCCCGGCTTCGCGGAAGCCCTGCTCGCCGAGTACGCCCCGGCGCAGGCGGAGGTCGTACGGCTGGTGATGGAGGCGTTCACGGAGAGGGGACGGGCATGAGGCGGGTACGGGCGGCGCGGATCGCGGCCGGTGCGGTGATACCGGGCGAGCTGCTGCTGGTGCTGCTCCTCACCGCCGGGGTGCGGCCGCCCGGCCGGGTGGTCGCCGTGGCCGAGGTCATCGTCACCGCGGTGCTGCTGTTCGAGGCGTGGGTGCTGCGCTCCCTGTACGCGGCCGAGCGCGCCCGCGGTGCCGCGCGCGGCGGGGCGTGGCGGGCCGCGGTGCGGGCCGTGGTGCCCGTCGCCGCGAGCCGGCTGCTGCTGCACGAACTGCGGGCCACGGCCTCGCTCGTGCGGTGGGCGCTGCGCCGCCCGCCGCACGCGGTGGGGGCCGGGGACCTCGCCGCCCGCTACACCGGGCCCCAGACCGCCATGATGTACGGCTTCCTGTTCGTGTCCGTCGTCGAGACCGTCGTGCTGGCCCTCGTCATCCCGTGGCCGGCCGTGCACCGGGTGCTGCTCGTCCTGGACGTGTACGGGGTGCTGCTGGTCCTCGCCCTGCACGCGGCGTGCGTGACCCGGCCTCACGTCGTCCGCGGCGACGGATCCCTGCGGCTGCGCTACGGGGCCCTGTTCGACCTGGAAGTCCCCGCGGGGGCGATCGCCTCGATCCGGGTGGACCGGCGCTACCCCGAAGGCCGGCTGGTACGGCTCGGCGAGGACGGCGTGCTGGACCTGATCGTCGGCAGCCAGACCACGGTCACCGTGGAGCTCGTCCGGCCGCTGCCCTTCGTCCGGCCCCTCGGCGCCCGCGGTGAGGCCTCCGGCCTGCGCTTCCACGCCGACGACCCGGCGGCGCTCGTCGCGGCGGTACGGGCCGGCAGGGAGGCTGCTACGGCACCGTGAAGAGGACCTTGTCCTCCCCGGAGTGGCCGGGGTCGGCGCGCTTGAGGGTGGCCCGGACGCTCGCGCCGAGCACGAGGGCCGCGGCCGATCTGACCTTGCCCAGCACGGCGGGGTCCGCCAGGTGCACCTTGCCCTCTCGCGGCCTGTCCAGCTCCTTGTCGGTGTCGATGACCGTGGCGTCGAAGACCTCGCCCACCCGGTGCATGAGCACCGCCGCCTCCACCAGGTCCACGGACCGCCGGTCCACCTTGCCCCCCTTCCCCCGTGCCATGACGTCCGGCAGCCCGTCCAGGGCCGCGAGCACCCAAGACGGCGGGGCCTGGTCCGCGCAGGCGGCCACGCACAGCTCACCCGCGTACCGGTCGACGAGGCGCCGCAGCGGAGCCGTGCAGTGCGCGTACGGCGCCGCGATCGCCGCGTGGAGCGTGAACTCGGGCAGGCGGTGGTCGCGGAAGGGCGTGTAGACGGACTTCTCCAGCAGACCGGTGGCCTCGTGGAGGAAGGCCGCGTGCTTCTGGTCCTGCGGATCGAGGCGGCGGATCAGGTCCGCGTACGAGACGTGGTGCTGCCAGTCGATGTTCAGGTCCTGGGCGATCAGGCGCAACCGCGCGACCTCGTGGTTCGGCGCCGGCGGCTGGGTCCGCAAGATGCCCGTACCACTGTCCAGCATGATCCGGGCCGCGGCCATACCGGTCATGAGGGAGATCTGCTCGTTCCAGCCGTCCACGGGCAGCGGCGCCCGGTAGCTCAGCCGGAACGACCCGTCCTCGAAGGCGACCTCCTGGTCCGGCAGGGGGAGCGAGATACCGCCGCGCGCGGCCTCGACGGCCTCCCGCAGCGTGCCGATCTCCCGCAGCAGGGCGACGGACTCCTCGGCCGTGCCCGCGTCGATGGCCCGCTGGACGCCCGCGTAGTCCAGTTTGGCCCGGCTGCGGACCAGCGCGCGGCGCACGTGGGACTGCGTGACCTCACCGTCGCCGTCGAGGTCGTGCTGCCACAGCAGGGCGGGGACGTCCCGCCCCGGCAGCAGGCTGCCCGCACCTTCTGAGATCACCGGCGGATGCAGGGGCACCTTGCCGTCGGGGAAGTACAACGTCTCCACCCGCTCGTGGGCCTCGGCGTCCAACTCGTCGTCGGCCGTGACGAAAGCGGCCACATCGGCGATGGCGTAATGGACGCGGAAACCGCCACCGGGCCGCCGCTCCAGGTACATGGCCTGGTCGAGGTCCTTCGAGGTCGGCGGGTCGATCGTGAAGAACGGCAGGTGGGTGGCGTCCTCGTCGGGCAGCCGCGGCGCGGCTGCGGCGGCATCGGCGGCCTCCAGCACGGGCGCGGGGAACTCCGCGGGGACCTGCAGCGCCGTCCGCAGCTTCTGCAGGGCCGCGCGCAGCGCGGCCTCGGCCGCATCGGACAGGTGCATCGGGCGGCGTCGCATGCCCCGAGCGTAGGGCGGCGCACGCCCCCCGGCACGGTGGGGCGGTCCGTTCGGGAGGGCCTAGGCTGGCATGTCGGGGCCGCACCCCCGCGCTCGTACGCGAAGAAGGAGAAACCACCGTGCTCGTGCTGCTGCCGCCGTCCGAAGGAAAGGCCGCCGGCGGCTCCGGCGCACCCCTGGACCCGGGGACGCTGTCGCTGCCGGGGCTGTCGGAGGCGCGGGCGGCCGTCCTCGACGAGCTGGTCGACCTGTGCTCGGCGGACGAGCTGAAAGCCCGCGAGGTACTGGGGCTGAGCGAGGGGCTGCGGGGCGAGATCGCGAAGAACGCCGGCCTGCGGTCCGCCGCCGCCCGGCCGGCCGGGGAGATCTACACCGGCGTGCTGTACGACGCCCTGGGCCTGGCCGACCTGCCGGACGGGGCGCGCGCCCTCGCCGAACGGTCACTGCTGGTGTTCTCCGGGCTGTGGGGCGCGGTCCGGATCACCGACGCCATCCCCTCCTACCGCTGCTCGATGGGCGTCAAGCTGCCCGGGCTGGGGGCGCTCGTCGCGTACTGGCGGGCGTCGATGGCGGAGGTCATGCCCGAAACCGCCGGCGACGGGCTCGTCCTCGACCTGCGGTCGGCGGCGTACGCGGCGGCGTGGAAGCCGAAGGGGCGGACCGCGGGGCGCACGGCGACGGTGCGGGTGCTGCACGCGCAGGTCGTCGACGGGGTCGAGAAGCGGTCCGTGGTGAGCCACTTCAACAAGGCGACGAAGGGGCGGCTGGTACGGGACCTGATGGTGGCGGGGGCTGTGCCGGCTGGGCCGGCGGACCTGGTGACCGCCCTGCGGGATCTGGGGTACACCGTGGAGGTCAAGGCTCCTGCGAAGCCGGGCGGGCCGTGGTCCCTCGACGTGGTCGTCACCCACATCCACTGACCGCCCGTTCCCGTCGGCCGCCGGGTGCGGGTCGGGTGCGGGTGCTGGTGTGTGCCGCTGCGCGGAGCCCTTCCCCACCCCGCCCCTTCCCGAAGCTGTGGGCTCCACCCCCAGACCCCAGCGCCTCGAACGCCGCGCCGGCGAGGCCGGAAAATCCAGCCCGCGCGGCGTCGACCGCGCCGGGGGTCAGTGGTGGAGGGGCCAGGGGGTGGCTTCGGTGGAGCCGGCGTATTCGGCGCAGGCGTCCGTCAGGGTTTCCAGGAGCGTGAGGGGATCCGGCAGGGCGTGTTCCATGCCCCGGACCCAGGTCACCGCACGGTCCCCCGGTAGCGCCGCCGGCGGCACCAGCACGTAGCTGCCCCGGCAGTGCCACCGCAGCCCGGGGTGCTCGTCCATGGTTTCGGGGTGGCAGTCCAGCTCGCAGGGCCACCACTCGTCCTCGTCCTCGGGGGTGCCGCGCGTCGCGGTGAAGAAGAGCATGCGGGCCTGGTCGCCCGTGCCGCCCGATTCGGCGACGGGACCGACGTCGATGCCGGCGTCGAGGAGGCGGCTCAGTGCGCGGGTCCCGGCTTCGAGGGGGACGTCCAGGACGTCGTGGAGCATGCCGGTCGCGGTGATGAAGTTGGCCTGGGGCTGGTTGCGGGCCCAGCGCTCGATCTGCGCGCGGTCGGTGGTCGACTGGGTCTGCCAGGCGAAGGAGAGGGGGTGCCGCGCGGGAGTGGGGCAGCCGATGCGGTCGCAGGAGCAGCGGTAGCCGGCGGGATGGGCGGCGGGGGCGAGCGGCAGGCCGGCGGCTGCGACGGACAGCAGCAGTTCCTCGCGTACCCGGGCGGGGTCTTCGGGCGAGGGTTTCGAGCGCCGGCGCAGCCACTGCGAAATCCTGCTCTGCTCGCCGCGTTTGACGCGGCCGGACTCGGACCCCATCTATCCCCTCACCTCACCGTTGGCCACCGGCAGACCCTCACATCGTCCCACCATCCTGAGGTCCGGATGACCGCTCTCCCCCACCGGGGGGTGGGGGTGAAGACTGTGCGAACGGCAGCCGAACGGCAGGAAAATCCTCATATGTGGATGCAAACGGGGCGATTGTTTCCGCTGGTGGGGGTCCGTCGGGGCGGCGGTGACCTTCGCCACCCCGGTCCGACCGGAGGTGGGTGGCTCAAGCCCGCTGGCCGGAGAGGACCCCGTCCACCAGGGCGTCCGCGTACGCGTGGGTCAGCGGCGCCGTGCGCAGCAGCCAGCGGTAGGTGAGCGGTCCGAGCAGCATTTCCACGGTCAGGCGGAGGTCGGCGTCGGCGGCGAGCTGGCCGGCCTCCTGGGCGGTGCGCAGCCGCGCCTCGTACAGGGCGAGCTGCGGTTCCAGGAGCTGCTCGGTGAACCGGGCGCCCAGGTCGGGGTCGGTGGCCCCGGCGGCGGTGAGGGCGCGCGCGGGGGCCGCGTACTTCTCGTCGTTGAACTCGTCCACCGTGGCCCGCAGTACGTACTTCAGGTCGGCGGCGAGGTCCCCGGTGTCGGGGAAGCCGGTCCAGCCGCCCTCGGTCCCGGCGTCCCCGGCGAGGGCCAGCGAGGCGTCGAGCAGGACGGCCGCCTTCGACGGCCACCACCGGTAGATCGTCTGCTTGCCGACGCCCGCGCGGGCGGCGATGGCCTCGATGGTCAGCTTGTTGTAACCGACCTCGCCGACCAGGGCGAGCGCCGCGTCGAGGATGGCGCGCCGCGAGCGGTCGCTGCGGCGGCTGGCGTCGGGGGCCTTCGCGTCCGGGTTCTTGCTGCTCATTCGGACAAATTACCAACCGAAACGTCTCGTCTTTGAGTCATTCCGCAAACCACCCGGACAGTTCACTGCACGGTCCCCTTGGTGGAGGGACGATTCTCTCCACAAGTCCGTGAGTCGTGAGGAGCCTTCTTTGCGCAGAGACGCCACACCCCGGCGCTACCTGATGTGCCCACCGGCACACTTCCAGGTCACGTACTCCATCAACCCGTGGATGGACCCCACGAAACCGGTGGACCTGCCCCTCGCACACGCCCAGTGGGAAGACCTCAGGGACCGCTACCTGTCCCTCGGCCACACCGTGGAGACCCTCGAACCGGACCCCGGGCTGCCCGACATGGTCTTCGCCGCCAACGGTGCCCTCGTCATCGACGGCCGGGTGCTCGGCGCCCGGTTCGCCCACCCGGAGCGGGCACCCGAGGCGGAGATCCACCTCGACTGGTTCCGCTCACACGGCTTCCGGGACGTCCACGAGCCCTCGCACGTCAACGAGGGCGAGGGCGACTTCGCCGTCACCGCCAGCTGGATCCTGGCCGGGCGCGGCTTTCGCTCCAGCCCGCTCTCGCACGACGAGGCCCAGGAGTTCTTCGGCCGCCCGGTGATCGGCCTGGACCTGGTGGACCCGCGCTACTACCACCTGGACACCGCGCTGTGCGTGCTGGACGGCGACGAGGTGATGTACCACCCGGAGGCGTTCTCGCCCGGCAGCCGGGCCGTGCTGCGGAGGCTGTTCCCGGACGCGCTCCTCGCCGACGACCGGGACGCGGCGGCGCTCGGCCTGAACGCGGTCTCCGACGGCCGCCACGTCCTGCTCCCGCAGGCGGCGACCGGGCTGCTGGCTCCCCTGCGCGACCGCGGGTTCGAGCCGGTCCCGATGGACCTGGGGGAGCTGCTCAAGGGCGGCGGCAGCGTGAAGTGCTGCACCCAGGAGCTGCGGATGTAGCCGCCGCGGGCCGGCCAGGGGCCGCGGGGAGCTAGGGGGTCGTGGCGTCGGTCGGGGGCCACTGCTCGCCCCACTCCGCGTCCCGGGCCGCCTTGTACAGGTCGCCGTGGCGCTTGGTCACGGTGGACCGGGTCAGCCCCTCGCCCTGCGGGCCGCACAGGTCCAGCAGGACGAGTCCCTTCCGGATCTGCGGCTTGCGCGTGATCCGGGAGGGGGCCGGCTCCGCCGGGAAGCGGGTCGCGGCGACGTAGCTGAACTTCTCGTCCTCGTACGCCAGCGAGCCGCCCTTGACCTGCCGGTGCAGCGAGGACCGGCTGACCCGCGCCGAGAAGTGGCACCAGTCCTGCCCGACCTCGATGGGGCAGGTCCCGTCGTGCGGGCAGGGCGCGGCGACCCGCAGCCCGGCCTCGATCAGCTGGTCCCGGGCCTCGCGGATGCGCAGGTACCCGTCGGGGGTGCCCGGCTCGATCAGGACCACGGCCCGTCCGGCCCGGGCCGCTTCGGCGACCACGGCCCGGCGGGCTTCGGGGGTGAGCTCGTTCAGTACGTACGAGACGGTCACCAGGTCGGCCTCGGGCAGGGTGATCCCGGAGCCGATGACGGCCCGCCGCCACTCGGCGGTGCGCAGCACGGGCGAGCCGGAGGCTCCGGCCAGTTCCCGGCCGAGGGCGAGGGCCGGTTCCGCCCAGTCGAGGACGGTGGTCGTGCGCGGGCCGTCCCAGGTGGCGTCGACCGCCCAGGTCGCCGCGCCGGTGCCGCCGCCCACGTCCACGTGCGAGGCCGGGCTCCACTGCGGGGCGGCCGCCGCGAGTCCGGCGAGGGCGGCCCGCACGGCCTCGAAGGTGGCCGGCATCCGGTACGCCGCGTACGCCGCCACGTCGGAGCGGTCGCGCAGGACGGGCGCATCGGTGGGCGTACGCCCCCGGTAGTTGGCGATGAGCCGCTCGACGGCGGCCGCGGCCTGCTTCGGGGGGAGCCCGTCGAGCAGCCCGGCCAGTGCGGACCGGAGGTCTTCGGCGGTGGTGGGGGCGGAGACGTTCACCTGCGAAGTTTACGGCGCGCCGGGTGCCGGCCCCACGCCACGCCCGGGGCCCTGCCCGCCCTGCCCTGAGTCGACCCCGGGCCCACCGCCGGACGCGCGCCGGTCAGGCATCGCCCGTCGCGCCGCGCCCGCGCCACGGCCGGCACATGCCGAGGAAGCAGCCCACCGCGAGCAGCGAGCAGGCGACCTGGACCACGGCCATCGGCACGGCCGTGTCCTCGCCCGCGATCCCGACCAGCGGCGAGGCGATCGCACCGACCAGGAAGGAAGCAGTGCCGAGCAGGGCCGAGGCGGATCCGGCTGCGTGCGGGGTGCGCATCAAGGCCAGTGCGTTGGTGTTCGGCAGGACCAGGCCCATCGCCGACATCAGCACGAACAGCGCGGCGGCGACCGGAACGAGGCCGACCCGCCCGAACACCCCCGTGGTCATCAGCAGCAGTGCCACAGAGGCGGCCGTGACGACGGCGAGCCCGACTGCCAGCACCTTGTCCAGGCTGACCCGGCCGACCAGCAGCTTGCCGTTGACCTGCCCGGCCAGGATCAGCCCGACGGAGTTGAGGCCGAACAGCAGGCTGAAGGTCTGCGGGGAGGCCCCGTAGATCTCCTGCACCACGAAGGGGGAGGCGGATATGTACGAGAAGAGCGTGGCGAAGGCGAAGCCGCCCGCCAGGGTGTACCCGGCGAAGGCGCGGTCGGCGAGCAGCCCCCGCATGGTCCGCAGCGCGGTCGGCACACCCCCGGTGTGCCGCTGCGCGGGCGGCAGCGTTTCGCCAAGGCTGCGCCACACCAGCAGGGTGAGGACGAGGCCGACTCCGGCGAGCACGACGAAGACCCCTCGCCAGTCGGCGAAGCGGAGCACCTGGGCGCCGATGAGCGGGGCGACGATCGGGGCCACGCCGGAGACGAGCATCAGGGTGGAGAAGAACCGGGCCATCTCGACCCCGTCGTACAGGTCGCGGACGATGGCGCGGGCGATGACGATCCCGGCGGACCCGGCCAGGCCCTGGAGGAGGCGGAAGCCGATCAGGAGCCCGGCGCTCGGGGCGAAGGCACAGACGGCGGTGGCGAGCACGTAGAGGACCATGCCGGCCAGCAGCGGTCCGCGGCGTCCCCACTTGTCGCTCATGGGCCCGATGACGAGCTGGCCCAGCGCCATGCCGGCGAGGCAGGCCGTGAGGGTGAGCTGGATGGTGGCGGCCGGGCTGTGCAGGGCCGCGGCGACCTCTGGCAGGGCCGGCAGGTACATGTCCATCGACAGCGGGGCGAGGGCGCTGAGGCCGCCCAGGACGACGGTGACGAGGAGCCCGGTGCGGCGCGCGGCGGCCGGCGGGGCCGGGGCCCGGTCCGCGGCCCCGGCCTGGGCCTGGGCCGGGACCGGGGCGGAACCGGGGGCGGAACCGGGGGCGGAACCGGGGGCGGAACCGGAGGGGGCCTGAGGGGTGGATGAGCTCGGTGCGGTGGACCGCGTCTTCGGCGACGGCTCGTGCGAAGCGGCCGTCGCAGGGCCTGTCTCCGGCATGCGGGACTCCTGTCTCTTTCGTCGTTTTTTCACACCCCTGGCCGCCCCATGCTCTCAGCTGGCGGAACGTCCGTAGACGCCCGCGGCATGTGACGTACCCTGCGGGCCCATGGACGCAAGTGGGAAGAAGATCGCCCTCGTCACCGGAGCCGGCTCCGGCATCGGCCGCTCCGTCGCCCTGGCGCTGGCCGGCGCCGGCTGGGCGGTGGCCGCCGCCGGCCGCCGTACCGAACCGCTCCAGGGGACGGCCGAGGCGGCCGAGGCGGCCGGACCCGGCGCGGACGTGCTGTGCGTACGGGCGGACGTGAGCGAACCGGACGACGTGGACGCCCTGTTCGCGACGGTCCGCGACCGGTACGGCCGCCTCGACCTGCTGTTCAACAACGCGGGCACCTTCGGCCCGGGCGGCGTCCCCCTGGAGGACCTTTCCTACGAGGCCTGGCGCTCGGTGGTCGACGTCAACCTCACCGGGGCCTTCCTGTGCGCGCAGGCGGCGTTCCGGCAGATGAAGGAGCAGGACCCGCAGGGCGGCCGGATCATCAACAACGGCTCGATCTCCGCCCACGTGCCGCGGCCGCACTCGATCGCCTACACCGCGACCAAGCACGCCGTGACGGGCCTGACCAAGTCGCTGTCGCTGGACGGGCGCCCGTACCGGATCGCCTGCGGCCAGATCGACATCGGCAACGCGGCCACCGAGATGACCGAGCGGATGCAGCAGGGGATCCTCCAGGCCAACGGGCAGCTGGCGGTGGAGCCGGTGATGGACGCGGCCGACGTCGCCCGGACCGTGGTGCACATGGCGGAGCTGCCGCTGGAGGCGAACGTGCAGTTCGCGACGGTGATGGCGACCGCGATGCCGTACATCGGGCGCGGCTGAGCGGCGGGCTTCCGCGGGGTATGAGTCCGGGTGCGTGCCCGGGTGGCTGATCGCGCAGTTCCCCGCGCCCCCCGGGGGCGATGCCGGCCGGGCGATGCCGGCCGGGCGATGCCGGCCGGGCGGGGCCGGGAATGGCCGGGCCCCGGCGCGGGTTGGGGCGATCATGACGAACGAGGTACTGCGCTACACCGCCTTCTCCGACGACCCCGCCGGCGGCAACCCGGCCGGCGTCGTGCTCGACGCGAGCGCCCTGGACGACGCCGCGATGCTCCGGATCGCGGCCGAGCTCGGCTACAGCGAGACGGCGTTCCTCACCGCCCCGCCGGCGGGGCTCGACGGCGCCCCCGGCCGGACGTTCACCCTGCGCTTCTTCAGCCCGAAGGCGGAGGTGCCCTTCTGCGGGCACGCCACGGTGGCCGCCTCCGTGGCCCTCGCCGAGCGGATCGGGCCGGGCGAGCTGGTCTTCGCCACCCCCGCCGGCACCGTCCCCGTCTCGGTGGCCGACACCGGCGGGGGGAGCCTGCGGGCGGTCCTGACCAGCGTCGAACCGCACACCGAGGAGATCGCGGACGCCGACCTCGCCGAGGCGCTCGCCGCACTGGCCTGGCCGGCGTCCGACCTCGACCCGGCGTTCCCGCCCCGGATCGCCTTCGCCGGAGCCCGCCACCTGGTGCTCGGCGCGGCCACCCGGGCCCGGCTCGCGGACCTCGACTACGACTTCGCCCGCCTGGAGGCGCTGATGCGCCGCCTGGACCTGACCACCGTTCAGCTGGTGCACCGGGCGGGCCCGGACACCTTCCACGTCCGCGACCCGTTCCCGGTCGGCGGTGTCGTCGAGGACCCCGCCACCGGAGCCGCGGCCGCGGCCTTCGGGGCGTACGCCCGCGAGCTCGGACTCGTCCCCGAGGAGGCCGTGCTCACCCTCCGCCAGGGCGAGGACATGGGCCGCCCGGGGGTCCTCACGGTGGAACTGCGGGCGGGCGACCCGCGGGTGCGGGTCGGCGGCGCCGGCATCCGGATCCCCGGATGACGATCGTCACCTACCCCGAGGCGGACCTGCCCGCGGAGCTCGCGGCCCAGGTCATCGAACTGGAGGAGCAGGCCTGGCCCGGCAACCGCCACGGCCACGATCCCGAGCTCGCCCCGCTGATGATGCTGCTGCTGGACGCCGACGGGACGGTGGCCGCCTCGCTCGCGCTGCTGTACAAGCCGGTCCGGCACGCGGGGCGCACGTACCGCGCCGCCGGGCTGAGCACGGTGGTGACCCGCCGGGCGGCGCGTGGCCGCGGCCACGGCGGCCGGCTGGTTGCCGCGGCCCGGGCGGAGCTGGCCGGCGACCCGGCCGTGGACGTGGTCCTGTTCAGCTGCGACCGGCCGCTGGCCCGGTTCTACGAGGCGGCCGGCTTCACCCGGCTGCCCGGCGCGGTCCTGGTGGGCGGCACACCCGAGGAACCGCTGGCCACCGACGCCCCAGGGTTCGCCAAGGAGGTGCTCGGGGACTTCCGGGCCGGGCGCGCCGAGCCCGCCGCCTTCGCGGGGACCCGGATCGCCCTGTACCCGGGGCTCGTCGACCGACTCTGGTGACGGCGGGCCCCGCCGCGTACGCGCGTCCCGCCCGCATTGCCGGCGTGCACGTACGACCGCGGGCCCGTACGAGCCGTACGCGCGGAAGGGACCCGGACACACGGTCCGGGTCCCTTCCGGCGACGGTCGGTGCGGTTCACGCGCCGGGCTGCGCCTCCGCCGCCGGGTCCGCCGGGTCCGAGGCGCTTTCCGGGGACGGGGCCTGCGCCGGCTGCGCCGGGCTTCCCGAGCCCTGCGCGAGGAAGAGGGCCAGCGCGGGTACGAGGTAGAGGACCCACACCCCGACCTGGAGCCAGGTCGGGTCCGGCTGGAAGTTGAAGGTGCCCTTCAGCAGGGTCCCGTACCAGCTGTCCGGCGGGATCGTCCCGCTGATGTCGAAGGCCTTGTCCGCCAGGCCGGGCAGGAACTCGGCCTCCTGCAGGTCGTGCACGCCGTACGCGAGCACGCCCGCGGCGACGACGACCAGCATCGCGCCCGTCCACGTGAAGAACCGGGACAGGTTGATCCGCAGCGCGCCCCGGTAGAACAGCCAGCCCAGCAGGACCGACGTGCCGAGGCCCAGCAGGACGCCGATCAGGGGCGCGGAGCCTTCACCGGCGGCGTGCACCGACCGCCACACGAACAGCGAGGTCTCCAGCCCCTCGCGGCCGACGGCCAGGAACGCCGTCGTCACCAGGGCGCCCGTGCCCAGGGCCAGGGCCGCGTCGAGCCTGCCGTGGAGCTGGGCCCTCAGGTACCGCGCGGTGCGCTTCATCCAGAAGACCATCCACGTCACCAGGCCGACCGCGACGATCGACAGGCCGCCGCCGATCGCCTCCTGCGCCTGGAACGTCAGTTCCGAGGTGCCGAATTCGAGGGCGGCCCCGAAGGCGAGGCTGATCGCGGCCGCGAGGCCCACGCCCAGCCACAGCGGGGGCAGTTTGTCCCGGTTCTCCGTCTTGACCAGGTACGCGACGAGGATGCAGACGACCAGGCTGGCCTCCAGCCCCTCGCGCAGGCCGATCAGGTAGTTGCTGAACACGTCGGTTCTCCTCGTCTGCGGACCGTGTCACGCGAACAGGGCCCGGCCCCACCAGTCGTCCTCGTCGCGGACGCCCGGCGGGACGGCGAAGACCGCCGAACCCACGTGCTGGATGTACTCGTTGAGGACGTCGGACTTCGCCAGCTGCCGCTGGATCGGGACGAAGCCCTTGCGGACGTCGCGCTGGTAGGCGATGAAGAACAGGCCCGCGTCGAGGCGGCCCAGCCCGTCGGTGCCGTCGGTGAAGGAGTAGCCGCGGCGCAGGATCGTCGCCCCGTCGTTGCTGTCGGGGTGCGCGAGGCGGACGTGCGCCTCCGGCTTCATCGCCTTCAGGAACGGCTCGTCGCGCTCCTTGGACTTGCCGACGGGCGCGCCCTCGCCCTTGTCGCGGCCGAAGATGTCCTCCTGCTCCTGCAGGGAGGTGCGGTCCCAGGTCTCGATGTTCATGCGGATGCGGCGGGCGACCAGGTACGAGCCCCCGGCCATCCAGGGGCTGCCGTCCTCCGCCCCGACCCACACGTGCTGGTCGAGGGCCGCCCCGTCGGTCCCGGAGATGTTCCGGGTGCCGTCCTTGAAACCCATCATGTTGCGCGGGGTCTGCTCCTCGGGGGTGGTCGAGGAGGTCTTGCCGAAGCCGAGCTGCGACCAGCGCATCGCGACCCTGCCGAAGCCGATGCGGGCGAGCTGGCGGACGGCGTGCACGGCGACCTGCGGGTCGTCGGCGCAGGCCTGGACGCACAGGTCCCCGCCGGAGCGGGCCGGGTCCAGGTTGTCGCCGGGGAACAGCTCCAGGTCCACCAGGGCCTCCGGGCGCTCGCCCTCCAGGCCGAAGCGGTCCTTGGCGAACAGGCCCGGGCCGAAGCCGATGGTCAGCGTCAGCCGGGACGGCTTGAGGCCGAGGGCCTCGCCGGTGTCGGTCGGCGGGGCTTCGGGCCGGCCCTCGTAGGCGTCGCCGACGGGCCGGCCGGCCGTCATCAGGCGGGCCGCCCCGGTCCAGTCCTTCAGCAGCTGCACGAGCTCGGCGCGGTCCTTCGTCCGCACGTCGAAGGCCGCGAAGTGCAGGCGGTCCTGGACCGCGCTGGCTATACCGGCCTGGTGGGCGCCGTGGAAGGGCACGGCCCCGCCCGCGGACGCCGCCGGCGCCGGGTGGGAGGAGGGGACGAGGGCCGCCGCCGCGCCGCCGGCCGCGGCGGCGCCGAGCGTCAGCCCGGCCCCGCCCCAGCCGAGCACGGAGCGCCGAGAGGGGCCGCCGGCCTCGGCCGGCACAGATTCAGTCATTCCGCTTTCTCCCGACTGCCGTTGACCGTTGCCGTGACTACTTGGCGACCGCGGCGGCCAGCTTCGAGAGCGGCTCGGCCAGCGCGTTGACGCCGTCCGACAGCTCCTTGCGCTCGGTCTCGCCGACCTTGTCGTAGGAGGTGAACTCGTAGGTGTTCTTGTCCGCGCGGTACTTGTCCAGCAGGGCGTTCAGCGCGGCGAACTGGGTGTCGAGCTGCCGGGCGAGCTCGGAGTCGTTCTTCGCGGCGACCGGCTTGAGCAGCTCGTACGCCTTCTGCGCGCCCTCGACGTTGGCCTTGAAGTCGACCAGGTCGGTGTGGCTGTAGCGCTCCTCCTCGCCCGTCACCTTGCCGGTGGCGACCTCGTCGAGGAGTTCCTTGGCACCGTTGGCGATGGAGGTGGGGGTGATCTCCGCCTGGCCGACCTTCTTCTGCCAGTCGGTCAGGTCGGTGATGAGCTGGTCGGCGAGCTTCTTCTCCTCGTCGCCGACCTTGCCGTCGACCCACAGGGCCTTCTCCAGGCGGTGCCAGCCGGTCCAGTCCTTCGCCGGGTCCTGGCCGGCCTCCAGGCCGTCCTCGCGGACGTCGACCTTCGGGTCGATGTCGCCGAAGGACTCGGCGACCGGCTCGGTGCGCTCCCAGCCGATGCGGGAAGGGGCGTACGCCTTCTTCGCGGCCTCCAGGTCGCCGGCCTTGACCGCGTCCGCGAAGACCTTGGCGGCGGGGAGGGTCTCGTCGGCCTGCTCCTGCACGTACTTGCGGTAGCCGGCCACCGCGGCGTCCAGCTCGGGGCTGCGCTTCTCGGCGGCACCGTTGCCGGTCGCCTTGACCTTCTGGCGGATTCCGTCGCCCTTCATGCCGGGCTTGCAGGCGATCTCGTAGTCGCCGGGCTTGACCTCGGCGGTGATGGTGGCCTTGGTGCCCGGGCCGATGTTCTCGCGCTCGGTGACGATCCGGTCGTCGGGGAAGAGGAGGTAGAGCTCGGTGACCTTCGAGCCCTTGTTCTCGACCTCGATCGTGACCTTGCCGGCCGGGAACTCGGTCGTGGAGACCTCGCACGCGGTGTCGGAGGCGGCGACCTCGACGGCCTTGCCGTCGTCCTTCCCGCCCTTCTCTGCGCAGCCGGTGACGGCCGTCAGTGCGGCCACGGCGGCAGCCGCGGTGAGGACGGTGAGGCGGGCGGGGCGCATGGGGGCTCCTGGGGTCGGGGTGCGGGGAACGGCATGCGGCAGACGGCCGCCCCGGGGGTGGGGCGGCCGCAAGAGCGGACCTGACTTAGCCGAGCCTTACTTAGCCCGGACCCGTCCGTCCAGTGATCTGACGCACACCTTTCGGCTCCGGACACGGAGCCGTCACGGGGGCCTCACGGAGGCCCCACGAGAGGGTCAAGCGGACGTCAAACCGACGTGGCCGCTCCGTACGGCGGACCGGTCCGCGCCGCGTACGGGGAGCACGAGCGGAATTCCGGATCGCGGATGTGGCAGCACCTCCACGGGCTGCCGGTAGACGCGGCTGAGCAGATCCGCGCGCAGCACCTCGGCCGGCGCTCCGTCCGCCGCGATCCGCCCGCCCTCCAGGACGGCGATGCGGTCGGCGTAGGCCGCGGCGAGGCCCAGGTCGTGCAGGACCGCGACCACCGCGTCCCCGGCCGCGGCACGCTCCCGGCAGATCCGCAGCACGAGTTCCTGGTGGCGCAGGTCCAGGGCCGCCGTCGGCTCGTCGAGCAGCAGCAGCGGGGCCTGTTGGGCCAGGACCCGGGCCAGCGCCACCCGGGCCCGCTCGCCGCCGGACAGCGCGGTGAACGGGCGGGCGGCGAAGCCGGACACCTCCGTGGCGGCCATGGCCCGGGCCACCGCCTCCTCGTCGGCGCCGGCGTCGAAGCGGTCGGTGCCGGACCAGGGCGCGCGGCCCATCGCCACGACCTCCGCCACGGTGAACGGGAAGGACGACTCGGCGGCTTGGGGGAGCACGGCGCGGCGCAGGGCCAGTTCCGCGGCCGTCCATGCGTCCGCCGGGCGCCCGTCGATCCGGACGACGCCCGAAGCGGCGGGCAGATCGGCGGCGAGGGCGGCCAGCAGCGTGGACTTCCCCGCGCCGTTCGGGCCGACCAGGGCCAGCACCTCCCCGGCCCGGGCCGCCAGGTCGATCCCGGCCAGTACCGCGCGCCCGCCGAGGCTGACGTGCAGGTCGGCCGCCCCGGCGACGGCGGTGCCCGCCGGGCGGCGTTCGGGGACGGCGGGCCGACGCCGCCGCAGGAAGCGGAGGCCGGCGGAACGTACGGCGGTCATGCCCAGCCTCCTTGCTTGCGGCGGGTACGGCGCAGCAGCCAGAAGAAGAACGGGCTGCCGATCAGCGCGGTGAGGACCCCGAGCGGCAGTTCCGCCGGGGCGGCCGCGGTCCGGGCGGCGAGGTCGCCCGCGAGCAGCACCGCCGCGCCGGCCAGGGCGCTGCCGGGGACGAGGAAGCGGTGGCCGGGGCCGTTCGCCATGCGCAGCAGGTGCGGGACGAGCAGTCCGACGAAGGTGATGACGCCGGCCACGGCGACGGCGGCCGCGGTCAGCAGCGCGACGACGACGATGAGCGCGAGCCGCATCCGCTCCACGTCCACGCCCAGGTGGCGGGCGGACCGCTCACCGAGGGAGAGCAGGTCCAGCCGGCGGGCGTAGCAGGGGGCGAGCAGCAGGCCGGCGGCGGCGCAGGGCAGGACGGCGAGCACCTTGGGCCAGGTGGCCTGCGCGAGGGAGCCGAGCTGCCAGAAGGTGATCTGGTTGACCTGGCCGCTGTCCGCGAAGAAGACGAACAGGCCGATGAGGGCGCCTGCGAAGGCGTTGACGGCGATGCCGGTGAGGACGAGGGTGATGACTTCGGTCCGGCCGCCGGTCCGTGACAGCAGGTACACGGCGCCGACGGTGACCAGCCCGGCGGCGAACGCGCAGGCGGTGACGGTCCAGTTGCCGAGGAAGCCGAGGCCGAACGCGATGGCGGCGACCGCACCGACGGCGGCGCCCGCCGAGATGCCGATGACACCGGGCTCGGCGAGCGGATTTCCGAACACCCCCTGCATCAGGGCCCCCGCGCACCCCAGGCTGGCTCCGACGAGCAGCGCGAGGGCGACGCGGGGCAGGCGTACGTTCCACAGCACGCTCTCGCCGACCCGGTCGAGGGCGGCCCCGCCCAGGCCCAGCCGGTGCTGCACGGAGCCGATGACATCGGCGAGGGGGATCTCGTACGCCCCGACGCCGGCGGAGAGGAGCGCGAGCAGGACGAGCACGGCGGCGAGACCGGCGGTCAGCCGGCCGCTGCGGCCCCGGTGCCCGCCCGGGGCGGCGACGGCGGGGACGGGTGCGGCCCCGGGTGCCCGTCCGGGCGCAGGTGCGGGTTCGGGCGGCGGTTCGGGTGCGGGTTCAGGTCCGGAGGCGGGTTCCGTCGCCCCGGGGGCGGGTTCCGTGGTGCGGTCGCCCATGTCAGGCCTTGCCGTAGAGCTGGGCGATGAGCGAGGTGAGCACCTGATCGGTGCGGGGGCCGTAGTTGAGGAGGACGCCGTCGTCGATGCTGATCACGCGGCGGTCCAGGCCGGCCGGGGTCTGGGCGACGCCCGGGATCTTCACCAGGCCGTCCGGGCCGCCGACGGACTCCAGGCCCTTGGACATGACGAGGAGGGCGTCGGGTGCGGCGGCCGCGAGGGCCTCGCTCGTGATCGGGGTGAAGTCCTTGCCGAGGCCGGACTCCTTGCCGGTGTCGATGGCGCCGGCGGCCTCCAGCAGCGAGGAGGCCCCGGAGTCGGAGCCGCCCATCAGGTACACGGACGCCGAGCCGCGCAGGTACAGGAACGCCACCCGGGGCCGCTCGCCCGTGGCGGCCTGCGGCGGGACGGCGGCGCGGGCCGCCGCGATCCGTTCGGCGGTGCGCTGGTTCAGCCGGGTGCCGGCGTCCTTGACGCCCAGGGCGGCGGCCACGGCGTCGATCCGCCGGGGTACGTCGTCCAGGGACTTGGCCGGGGCCACCACGAGCAGCGGGACGCCTGCGTCGCGGATCTGGCGGAGCGCCTCGGCGGGGCCGGTGGTGGTCTCGGCCAGCACCAGCGTGGGGCGCAGGGACAGCACGCTCTCGGCGGAGACCTCGTGACCCCGGGTCACCACGGGGAGCTGCGCGGCCTGTTCGAAGGTGGCGGTGATGTCACGGGCGACGACCTGCGGGCCGAGGCCGAGGGTGTGGACGACCTCGTTGAGGCTGCCGGTCAGGGGCACCACGCGGTCGGCGGAGGTGACCGTCACCTGGCCGCCGTCGGCCGAGGGCACGGTCACGGGGAGGGCGGGTGCCGGGGCGGGGGAGAGCGGTTCCACCCGGTCCGGGGGCGCGGCGGCGGCGCCGCGGGCGGACGGGGCCGCGCCGGGGGAGTCCGTGCTCGCGCAGCCGGTCACGGCGGCGGCCGTCGCCAGGGCGCAGAAGGCGAGGGCGAGGCGGCCGAGGGAGCGGCGGGGGAATGGGGTGGCCGCGGCGGGCGTAGGCACGAAGGCACCGTCCAGGTCGTCCGGCTGATGGTCCGTCGGGTAGGGGGTTCCGCTCCCGACCGGGATAGCTTAGGTTAGCCTAACCTTACTGGCCAGGTCCTGGAGGGGACATCGATGTCAGCACGACCCGTCCGCCCGTTCGCCGTCGCCCTGGTGGCGACCCTGGCGGCTCTGCTGGCGGCTCTGATCCCCGCCGCCGGGGCCCACGCGGCGAGCCGTACCGTGCAGGGCGGCAGGCTCGACTGGGGCATCAAATCGTCCTTCCAGAGTTACGTCACCGGCCCCGTCGCGAAAGGCGGTTTCCAGCTGAAGAACGGAGCCGCCACGGTCGGCGGCAGCCTGTTCCGCTTCCACTCGGCGACCGGCTCCTACGACCCCGGAACCGGCGCCTTCGAGGCGGCCTTCAGCGGCGGCGTCGCCTTCCACGGCCACCAGAAGCCCGACGGCGGCAACGAGCTGGACCTGACGATCAGCCGGCCCGCGATCCGGATCGAGGGCGGCAGCGGCACCCTCTACGCGGACGTCGTCGGCAAGGCCAAGGACACCGGCCAGGTCACCAGCCGCTCCCGGGTCCCCTTCGCCACCCTCGGTCTCGGGGGCATCAACATGTTGGGCGGCGGCAGCCCCCTCGCCCTCGCCAACGTCCCCGCCACCCTCACCGAACAGGGCGCCCAGGCCTTCGCCGGCTACTACCCGGCCGGCACCCCGCTCGACCCGATCACGCTTTCCGTCGACGTCCAGACCGCCCCGGCCGCAGCGTCCTCGCCGTCCCCGAGCGCTGCGGCCGGGGCCTCCCCGGGCGCGCAGACCCCCGCCGGCCAGGGTGCGTTCGCCGACGCGGCCGTCGACTGGGGGGTGCGGCGCACCTTCCGCGAGTACGTCACCGGTGCCGTCGGCCAGGGCAAGTGGACCCTCGCCGACGGAGCCCAGGACGGCGGCGCGCTGTTCCGCTTCCCGCAGGGCAAGGGCGCGTACGACGGCCGCGGGGGCACCCTCGACGCCGCCTTCGCCGGCACGGTCCACTTCACCGGCAGCCATCTCGACCTCAAGCTCGGCCGGGTCACCGTCAAGGTGGAGGGCGGCAAGGGCGTCCTCACCGCCGACGTCACCACGGGCGGCGCGACCAAGCCCGCCGTGCCGCTCGTCGAGTTCGACGCGGCCGGCCTGAAGACCGAGGGTGCGCTCGCCACCCTCACCGAGGCCCGGGCCACCCTGACCGAGGGCGGCTCCCAGGCCTTCAACTCCATGTACAAGGCCGGCACCGAGATGGACCCCGTCTCCCTCGCCGTCGCCCTCGACGCCACCGCCGCGCTGCCCGCCCTGCCCGACCTGGGCTCCGCCCCCGCGTCGCCCGCCCCGCAGACCACGGCCTCCCCGGCCGCCGGCCCGTCCCCCGCCGCACAGCCCGCAGGACGGTCGGACACCGGGCTGTACGCCGCCCTCGCCGCGGCCCTCCTGGTCCTGGTCGGCGGCGCGGCCTGGCTGCTGGTGCGGCGGCGCCGTACGCGGGCGGCCGCCTCCGGTGAACAGCCGGGCCACCCCTGAGCCTTCCTCCCCGCACGCCGCACACGGCTGCATGCCACCCCCATTCCCTTCCAGGAGAACCAGCCCATGTCCTCATCCACCCGCCGCCGCACCACGGCCCTCGCGGCGGCCGTCGTCACCGCCGCCGCGCTCGGAGCCACCGTCCTCGCCCTGCCCGCCACTGCCGTCGGCGCCGCCCCCGCCGCCCCGGCCGTGGGCGCCGCCCCCGCCGCCGCACCCGTGCCGATCGTCAACGGCACCCTCGACTGGGGCGTCCTGGCCCGCTACCGGGCGTACGTCACGGGCATGGCCAAGGGCACGATCACCCCGGCCGACGGCGCCGCGGCCAACACGGACGGCACCTTCCGCTTCACCTCCGCCACCGGTGCGTACGGCGAGGGCGGCGGCCATGTCGTGACCGCCCGTTTCAAGGGCAGCGTCACCTTCGAATCGACCGCCCACCGCTTCAAGGTGACCCTCGCCAACCTCAAGATCGACACGGGTACGAAGAAGCTCACCGCCGACGTCACCAAGAACGGCACCCTCACCCGCGACGTCCCCCTGGCGAACGTGGCCTTCGCCGGCCGCACCATGGAGAAGCTCGCCACCACCCTCACCAAGGAGGCCGCCGAGCAGCTCGGTTACGACGACTACGCGGGCATGGCCGGCGACCCGCTCACCGCGGAACTGAAATTCGACGAGTCCACCCCGCCCTCGTCGCCCGCGCCTTCGCCGTCCGGCTCGACGGCGCCCTCCCCGTCGCCGTCGAACGCCGGGCCCGCCCCCACGCTCGCACCCTCACCGGGCACGAGCTCCTCCGCACCGGCCGGCCCCCAGCAGCTGCTCGGCGGCCGGCTCACCTGGGGCGTGAAGGAGTCGTTCCGCGCGTACGTGGTGAAGGGCGGCGGCTCCGTCACCCCGGCCGGCGGTGCGATGGCCGCCGGGAACAGCTTCTCCTTCGCCTTCGGCAAGGGCGAACTCGACGCGGCCAAGCAGAAGCTGAACGCCTCCTTCGCGGGCAGCCTCCGCTTCCAGCGACCCGACCGCCGCATCGACATGACCTTCACCAACCTGCGCGTCAACGCCGAGGGCAAGAAGGGCACCCTGGTCCTTGACGTGAAGACGCCCGGGGCGACCAAGGCGGACATCCCGTTCGCCACCCTCGACCTGTCCAAGGCCGACTACCGCACCACCGGCGGGGTGCTCACCCTGGGGTCCGTCCCGGCCGCCCTCACCGCCGAGGGCTCCGCCGCGCTCGACTCCTACTACGAAGCGGGCCAGGCCACCGACCCGGTCACCCTGTCGGTCACCGTCGACAAGGACGCCGTCCTGCCCAGCACCGCGCCCACGACCGGCCAGACCGGCGGTTCCGCGACGGGCAGCACCACCGGCAGCACCGGAACCGGCAGCACGGTCGGCGGTGGCACCGCAGGCTCCACCAGCGGGAAGCTCGCCGCCACCGGCGCCGACGTCCCGGCCGGAGCGCTGCTCGCCACCTCCGGCGCGGCCGTCGTGGCCGGCGCGGGCGTCCTGTCCCTCGCCCGCAGGAAGCGCGCCGCCCGTCCCTGAGCCGAGGCGCCGGGCCCGGGCCGGGCCGTGCTTGAATGCCCGCGTGAACGATCTCGATGTGCTCAGGGTCTTCTGCGCGGGCGACGGCCGGTTCGGCAACCCGCTCGGCGTCGTACGGGACGGCCGTACCTGCCCCGACGACGCGTCGCGGCAGGCGCTGGCGGCCGAACTCGGCTACAGCGAGACGGTGTTCGTCGACGACCCCGAGCGCGGGGTCGTCGACATCCGTACCCCCGGCACGCGGATGTCCTTCGCGGGGCATCCGCTGGTCGGAGTCGCCTGGCTGCTGGACGTCGAGGAGCTCCGGCCGCCGGCCGGCTCCGTATGGGCCCGGTACGACGGCGAGTTCACCTGGATCACGGCCCGGCCCGAATGGGTCGAGGGCAAGCGCACCGAGCAGTACGCGACCCCTGCCGAGGTCGACGCGCTGCCCGCGCCGCCGCCGGGCGAGGGTTGGTTGTACGCGTGGGCCTGGGAGGACGAGGCCGCGGGCCGCATCCGCGCCCGGGGCTTTCCGCGGCGCCCGGACGGGGTCATCGCCGAGGACGAGGCCACCGGCTCTGCGGCGGCCCTGCTGGCGGCACAGCTGAACCGGGCCCTGAACATCACCCAGGGCGCGGGTTCGCAGATCCTCACGGCCCCCGGCCCTGACGGCACGGTCGAGATCGGCGGCCGCGTCCGCTTCGACGTCCCGCCCCAGGCGGGCCCGTCGCAGGGCCGCCTGGCCAGGCCGGTGTGCTGAACGGGCCGACGTGCCGACCTGGCCGACGCCGTACGGCCCGGTGCGCCGTACGGGCCCGGTGCGCCCCACCGGGGCCGTACGAGCCGGGCCGGCTCAGGCGCTGAGCGGGAACTCCTCGGCCAGCTGGCGGAAGACGGCCCCGTTGTAGTCGAAGGCGCGCTTGCACTCGTCGATGATGCGCTGCTTCTCCAGGTCGTCCGCGGCGATCGCGTCCAGCAGCTCGCGGTAGTGCCGCTTGAACGCGGCCGGGTTGGCGATGTCCGCGAAGACGTAGAACCGGACCCCGTCGCCCTTGCGGGCGAAGCCCCAGGTGCGCTCCGCCTTGTCGCGGATGATCTGGCCGCCGGAGAGGTCCCCCAGGTAGCGGGTGTAGTGGTGGGCGACGTACCCGCCGGGCCAGGTGGCCGCGCACTCGGTGACCCGGGCCGCGTACGCCCCGGTCGCGGGCAGCGCCACCAGCGTCTCGCGCCAGGAGGGGCCGCGCAGGTGGGCCAGGTCGCGTTCGATCTCGGCGACGCGCATCAGCTCGGGCTGTATGAACGGGCCCGCGACCGGGTCGTCCTTGAGGGCCTCGGCGGCGTCCTCCAGGGCCCGGTACACGAACCACAGCTGCTCGGTGTAGCGCGCGTACGCGTCCACGCCGAGACGGCCGCCGAGCAGGTCGCTCATGAACGTCGAGGACTCCGCCTCGGTGTGCTGCTCGTGCGACGCGACACGGATGACCGTGGAGAAGGCGTCCAAGACAAGACCTCCGTCGGGCGGGGATGCGGGCACGGCGGCACGGTCGGCCGCCACGCCCGATCCTCTTACTTAGGCATACCTAAGTCAATGTGTTCCCGACGTGTTGTCGGTAAAACACCCCTGGGGTCGAAACCTCGGCGTCACGACCTCTAGGGCAGGGTGAGGATCTCGGCTCCCGTGTCCGTCACCACCAGTGTGTGCTCGAACTGCGCGGTCCGCTTCCGGTCCTTCGTGACCACGGTCCAGCCGTCCTCCCACATGTCGTACTCGTGCGTGCCCAGCGTCAGCATCGGCTCGATCGTGAAGGTCATCCCCGGCTGCATCACCGTCGTGGCGTGCGGGCTGTCGTAGTGCGGGATGATCAGGCCGGAGTGGAAGGACGAATTGATGCCGTGCCCGGTGAAGTCCCGGACCACGCCGTAGCCGAAACGCTTCGCGTACGACTCGATGACCCGGCCGATGACGTTCACCTGCCGGCCCGGCTTGACTGCCTTGATCGCCCGGTTCAGCGCCTCGCGGGTGCGCTCCACCAGCAGCCGGGACTCCTCGTCCACGTCCCCGCACAGGTAGGTGGCGTTGTTGTCGCCGTGCACGCCGCCGATGTACGCGGTGACGTCCAGGTTCACGATGTCGCCGTCGCGCAGCACGGTGGAGTCGGGGATGCCGTGGCAGATGACCTCGTTGATCGAGGCGCACAGGGACTTCGGGAAGCCCCGGTACCCCAGGGTCGACGGGTAGGCGCCGTGGTCGCACATGTACTCGTGCGCCACCCGGTCCAGCGCGTCGGTGGTCACCCCGGGGGCGATCAGCTTCGCCGCCTCCTCCATCGCCTGCGCGGCGATCCGGCCGGCGACGCGCATGGCCGCGATGGTCTCGGCCGACTGCACCTCCGGTCCGGTGTACGGGGTGGGCGCGGGCTTGCCCACGTACTCGGGCCGGCGGATGTTGCCGGGAACGGAACGGGTCGGAGAGAGCTCGCCGGGGACGAGCAGCGACTGGCCAGACATGCATGCGAGTGTATCCAGCGGGGATGGGGCAGCATGGCGGCAGAGAGCTGCGGAGAACAGCGGGGGACCGCGCGGGAACCGGCGGCGAGCGGCGGCGAGAGGAGCCCGAGGACGATGGCCCTGTTCAAGAAGCGCCAGGTGGGCAAACCGGGCGAGTGGTACTACTGCCTGGTGCACCAGAAGGTCGAGGAGGGGCCCGAGTGCCCGGCGAAGGACCGTTTCGGCCCGTACGCCACCCCCGAGGAGGCCTCCCACGCCATGCAGACCGCGCAGGAGCGCAACCTCGAATGGCAGAACGACCCCAGGTGGAACGACAAGTCCCGAGAAGGGGACGAGGACGAGGGCGCGACGGGAACCTGACGGTCCCGTCCCCTCCGCCCGCCCGCCCGGGCGGGCGGAGGGGCGGACGTCCCGAGCCCCGCGCCCGTCCACGTCGTCCGGAGAGTACGGGGCAGTGGCGTCGGGCGCCGCAGGGCCGACGCCTGTTCGATCGCGGGGGGCCCGGCACTACGCTCACCCCCATGACCTCCACTGACAGCACACAGAAGCCGCCCGCGAAGGACCCGTGGGACCTGCCGGACGTCTCCGGCCTCGTCGTCGGCGTCCTCGGCGGCACCGGCGACCAGGGGCGCGGCCTGGCCTACCGGCTCGCCAAGGCCGGCCAGAAGGTGATCATCGGCTCCCGCGCCGCCGACCGCGCCGCGCACGCCGCCGCAGAACTGGGCCTGGGAGTGGAGGGCGCGGACAACGCCGAATGCGCGCGCCGCAGCGACATCGTGATCATCGCGGTGCCGTGGGAGGGCCACGCCAAGACCCTGGAGGCCCTGCGCGAGGACCTCGCGGGCAAGCTCGTCGTGGACTGCGTCAACCCCCTCGGCTTCGACAAGCAGGGTGCCTACGCCCTCCAGGTGGAGGAGGGCAGCGCCGCCCAGCAGGCCGCCGCCCTCCTCCCGGACTCCCGTGTGACGGCCGCCTTCCACCACCTCTCGGCGGTCCTCCTCCAGGACGAGTCGGTCGAAGAGATCGACACCGACGTGATGGTCCTCGGCGAGTCGCGAGCCGACACCGACGTCGTCCAGGCCCTGGCCGGCCGCATCCCCGGCATGCGCGGTGTCTTCGCCGGCCGCCTGCGCAACGCCCACCAGGTCGAGTCCCTGGTCGCCAACCTCATCTCCGCCAACCGCCGCTACAAGGCCCACACGGGCCTCCGCATCACCGACGTCTGACCGACGTCCGCCCCCGGGCCCGCGCCCCGCCCGGTGCCTTTACGGGGGCACTGCGGGGCATGGGGGACACTGGAGGGGCTCGACCCCCTTCTGCTCGCCGAGGAGCCGTACCCCATGCCCCGCCTTGCCGTCTTCGCCACCGTCGTCTGTGTCCTCTCCGTGGCGGCGGCCGTGGTCGCCTTCGTGGAGGGCAGCTTCCTGGGGATCGTGTGGGTGCTGCTGGCCGGGCTCACGTCCAACATGGCCTGGTACTACGTGCGCAAGGACAAGGCCCGCAAGGCCTCCGGATCCGCCGGCTAGGCCGCGCGCCCCTATCCTGCGCGCATGAGTGATCACGCCTTCCCCGTACGCCTGGAGCCCTGGTCCGAGGGGGACGCGGCGCTGCTGCGGGCCCTGAACGCGCCGGAGCTGATGGAGTACCTGGGCGGCCCCGAGACCGAGGAGCAACTCGACCGGCGCCACCGGCGGTACACCGACCTGAGCGCCGACCGTACCGGCAAGGGGCGGATGTTCCGCATCGTGCTGCTCCCCGAGGAGGCCGTGGCGGGCAGCATCGGCTTCTGGGGCACCACCTGGAACGGCGAGCCGGTGTACGAGACGGGCTGGACCGTGCTGCCGGGCTTCCAGGGGCGGGGCGTGGCGACGGCCGCGACGCAGGTGGTGGCGCAGGAGGCACGGGCCGCCGGACTCCACCGGTACCTGCACGCGTTCCCGTCCACGGACAACGCCGCGTCGAACGCCGTCTGCCGCAAGGCGGGCTTCGAACTGCTCGCGGAGCGTGACGTCGAGTACCCGCCGGGCAGGCCGATTCGCTGCAACGACTGGCGGCTCGACCTCCGGCGGGACCCGCCCCCGCAGCGGCCCTAGTCGGCCTGGGGGACGGCGCACAGGCCGTCCGGCTCCTGCCAGAAGCGGTACAGGTTGTGTCCGCAGTACGTTTCCACGTCGGAGACGCCCAGCGCGGACAGCACGCCTTCGACCGCCCCGAAGAAGGCCGCGTTGACCGCCGGGACCCACAGCAGCGCGAACACCGCGATCAGGCCGAACGGCGCCAGCGGCGCCACCTCGCGGCGCACCCGGTACGACAGCCAGGGCTCGATGATGCCGTAGCCGTCCAGGCCGGGCACGGGCAGGAAGTTCAGGATCGCCGCGGAGACCTGGAGCAGTGCGAGGAAGGCCAGTGCGAAGCGGAAGGCGAGCGGGACGCCGTCGACGGCGTCCAGCCAGAACGGTGCGGTGCAGACCGCCGCGAACGCCACGTTCGTCAGCGGGCCCGCCGCCGAGATCAGGCTGTGCTTCCAGCGGCCCTGCACCCGGTCCCGCTCGATGTACACCGCCCCGCCGGGCAGGCCCAGACCGCCCAGGATCACGAAGATCACGGGCAGGATGATGCTGAGCAGCGCGTGCGTGTACTTGAGGGGGTTCAGCGTCAGGTAACCCTTGGCGCCCACCGTGAGGTCGCCGCTGTGCAGGGCGGTGCGGGCGTGCGCGTACTCGTGCAGGCAGAGCGAGACGATCCACGCCGACGTGACGAAGAGGAAGACGGCCAGGCCCGCGCTCGCCGAGTACCCCGTCCACACCGCCCACCCCGTGACGGCCATGATCGCGGCGATGCCGAGGAAAACGGAACTGACCTGCCGGTCGCTGCGCGTGCTCTGATGACCCATGCGGCGAAACCTACCCCGGGCGGGGACCCGTCCGGCATGGGGGTCCGGGGACAATGGGCCGGTGCGCTACGCGATCCTCGGCACCACCCAGGTCACCCGCGACGACGGGACCCCCGTCGCCGTCGGCGGCGCGCGCCTGCGCGCACTGCTGACCGCGCTCGCGCTGCGGCCCGGGCGGGCAGTGCCGGCCCACCTGCTCGTCGCCGAGGTGTGGAACGCCGAACAGCCGGCCGACGCCTCCGCCGCCCTCCAGGCACTGGTCGCCCGGCTGCGCAGGGCGCTCGGCCACGGGGCCGTGCGGTCGGCGGACGGCGGGTACCAGCTGGTCGCCGGGCGCGAGGACGTCGACCTGTACCGCTTCGAGCGGCTCGTCCGCTCCGCCGCGGCCGCCGCGGACACGGATCCGGCGCGGGCGGCCGCCCTGTACGACGGGGCCCTCGCCCTGTGGCGCGGCCCGGCACTCGCCGACCTCCCGGACCCCGGGGCGGAGGCCGCCCGCTGGGAGGCCGTACGGAGGGACGCGCGGCGGGGGCGACTCGCCACGGCCCTCGACATGGGGGAGGCGGCCCGTGCCCTGCCGGAGCTGGCCGCACTGTGCGCACAGCACCCGCTGGACGAGCCGCTCCAGGTGCTCCGGATCCGGGCGCTGAGGGACTCCGGGCGCGCGGCCGAGGCCCTGGCCGCCTACGAGGAGGTCCGGCAGGACCTCGCCGACCGCCTGGGCACGGACCCGGGGCCGGCCCTGCGCACCCTCCACGCCGCTCTGCTCCTCCCGTCCGCCGGCCCGTCGGGCGCCCCGGCTGCTGCCCCGCCCGCCGCGTCGTCCGTCCCGCCCGCCGCCGCGTCCTCCCCTTCCGCCTCCGGCGCCCCGTCCGGCGCCGTGGCGCCCCCGGGAACCGCCGCGGCTCCTGCCCCGGCCACCGGCGCCGGCGCCGCCCCGGCGCATCCCGGCGCGCCGGCCCCCTCCTCCCGCCCGGTCTCCCCGCAACAGGCCCACGCCGGGCCCGCGCCGGGCCCGCCCGCGCAAGCCCCGGCCGCCGGGTGGGCCGGGTCCCGCGGGCGGGGGAACCTGCGGGCGCGGCTGACCACCTTCGTCGGGCGGGAGGAGGACATCCGGGCCATCGGCGGGGACCTCGCGCGGGCGCGCCTGGTCACCCTGCTCGGGCCCGGAGGTGCCGGCAAGACCCGACTGTCGCAGGAGGCCGCCGAGGCGCACGCCCCGGCGGCGGACTGGCCCGACGGCGTGTGGCTCGCCGAGCTCGCCCCCGTGGACGACCCGGACGACGTCGCCGAGGCCGTCCTCACCGCCCTCGGGGCCCGCGAGACGAAGCTGCGCGGCGCCTCCGCCGAGGAGATGCGGGCGCTGACCGACCGCGTCGGCGACGACCCGCTCGACCGACTCGTCGAGCATTGCGCCCGGCTCCGGCTCCTGCTGGTCCTGGACAACTGCGAGCACGTGGTCGGTGCGGCCGCCGAGTTGGCCGAGCAGCTCCTCGTCCACTGCCCCGGCGTGCGGATCCTGGCCACCAGCCGGGA
>NZ_JBHWJJ010000042.1:0-60781 GCF_042732005.1 Streptomyces sp. NPDC059851
CCCGTGGATGACCTGCGGAGGCCTCAGAGCGAGGCCCGGGGACTTCAGGCCAGGGTCGCGAGCGCCTGGTTGAAGGTCGCCGACGGCCGCATGACGGCAGCGGCCTTCGCCGGGTCGGGCTGGTAGTAGCCGCCGATCTCGGCCGGGGAGCCCTGGACGGCGATCAGCTCGCCGACGATGGTCTGCTCGGCCTCGGTCAGCGTCTTGGCGAGCGGGCCGAAGGCGGTCGCCAGCGCCGCGTCGTCGGTCTGCTTGGCCAGCTCCTGCGCCCAGTACAGGGCCAGGTAGAAGTGGCTGCCGCGGTTGTCGATGCCGCCGACGCGACGGGTCGGCGACTTGTCCTCGTTGAGGAAGGTGCCGGTGGCGCGGTCGAGGGTGTCGGCCAGCACCTGGGCGCGGGCGTTGCCGGTGGTGGTGGCGAGGTGCTCGAAGGAGGCGGCCAGCGCGAAGAACTCGCCGAGCGAGTCCCAGCGCAGGTAGTTCTCCTTGACCAGCTGCTGGACGTGCTTCGGGGCGGAGCCGCCGGCGCCCGTCTCGAACAGGCCGCCGCCCGCCATCAGCGGGACGACCGACAGCATCTTGGCGCTGGTGCCCAGCTCCAGGATCGGGAACAGGTCGGTCAGGTAGTCACGCAGGACGTTGCCGGTCACCGAGATGGTGTCCTCGCCGCGGCGGATGCGCTCCAGGGAGAACTTGGTGGCCTCGACCGGGGACAGGACCTTGATCTCCAGGCCCTCGGTGTCGTGCTGCGGCAGGTACGCGTTGACCTTCTCGATCAGCTGCGCGTCGTGGGCGCGGGTGGAGTCCAGCCAGAAGACGGCCGGGGCGCCGGTGGCGCGGGCGCGGGTGACGGCCAGCTTGACCCAGTCCTGGATCGGGGCGTCCTTGGTCTGGCAGGCGCGGAAGATGTCGCCCTCGGACACCTCCTGCTCCAGGACGACGTTGCCGGCGGCGTCGACGAGGCGGACGGTGCCGGCCGCGGCGATCTCGAAGGTCTTGTCGTGGGAGCCGTACTCCTCGGCCTTCTGCGCCATGAGGCCGACGTTCGGGACGGAGCCCATGGTGGCCGGGTCGAAGGCGCCGTGCGCCCTGCAGTCCTCGATGACGGCCTGGTAGACGCCGGAGTAGCTGCTGTCCGGGAGGACGGCGAGGGTGTCGGCCTCCTGACCGTCCGGGCCCCACATGTGGCCGGAGGTGCGGATCATGGCCGGCATCGAGGCGTCGACGATGACGTCGGACGGGACGTGCAGGTTGGTGATGCCCTTGTCCGAGTCGACCATGGCCAGGGCCGGGCCCTCGGCGAGCTCGGCGTCGAAGGAGGCCTTGATCTCGGCGCCCAGGCCGTGCGGGACGGAGTCCAGGCCGTTCAGGATGGCGCCGAGGCCGTCGTTCGGGGACAGGCCGGCGGCGGTCAGGACCTCGCCGTACTTGGCGAAGGTCTGCGGGAAGAAGGCGCGGACGACGTGGCCGAAGACGATCGGGTCGGAGACCTTCATCATCGTGGCCTTGAGGTGTACGGAGAACAGCACGCCCTCGGCCTTGGCGCGGGCGACCTGCTCCGAGAGGAAGGTGCGCAGGGCGGCGACGCGCATGACGGAGGCGTCGACGACCTCGCCGGCCAGGACCGGGACGGAGTCGCGCAGGACGGTGACGGCGCCGTCGGCGGCGACGTGCTCGATGCGGAGCGTGCCGTTCTCGGCGACGGTGGCGGACTTCTCGGTGGAGCGGAAGTCGTTCTCACCCATGGTGGCCACGTTGGTCTTGGACTCGGCGGTCCAGGCGCCCATGCGGTGCGGGTGGGTCTTGGCGTAGTTCTTGACCGAGCCGGGGGCGCGGCGGTCGGAGTTGCCCTCGCGCAGGACCGGGTTCACCGCGGAGCCCTTGATCTTGTCGTAGCGGGCGCGGATCTCGCGCTCCTCGTCGGTCTTCGGGTCGTCCGGGTAGTCCGGGAGCGCGTAGCCCTGGCCCTGGAGCTCGGCGATCGCGGCCTTCAGCTGCGGGATCGAGGCCGAGATGTTGGGCAGCTTGATGATGTTGGCTTCCGGCGTCTTCGCCAGCTCGCCGAGCTCGGCGAGGGCGTCGGCGATGCGCTGGCCCTCCTCCAGGTGCTCGGGGAAGGAGGCGATGATGCGACCGGCCAGGGAGATGTCACGGGTCTCGACATTCACACCGGCCGTCGACGCGTAGGCCTGGATCACAGGCAGGAAGGAATACGTCGCGAGGGCCGGGGCCTCGTCAGTGTGCGTGTAGATGATGGTCGAGTCAGTCACCGGATGCTCCGCTCCACAGTCTGCGTCTCACGTCTGCAAGATTGCTCGACATCAAGATATCTCGTGATCGGGCCCGGTAGGACAGCCCCCTGCCGGAAGGGGGACGAGACACGTGTCACCCGGGTGACGTCCCCGGAAACGGCGGAACGCCGCCCGCGGCCGTTTCCGGCCGGGGCGGCGCTCCCGTGCTGCGGCGCGCGTGGCGCGCGCATCCGGCCCGATCAGGCCTGGACGGCCTTGGGGCTCGGGCCGTACTGGTTCGGCTGCGGGTGGCCCTCGGAGGCCATGAGGACGAGCAGCCAGATGCCGCCGACCAGCGGCACGAAGGCGATGAACATCCACCAGCCGGACTTGCCGGTGTCGTGCAGGCGGCGGACGGCGACCCCCAGACCCGGGAGGAGGACGGCGAGCGCGTAGATGAGGTAGAGCAGCGGGTAGGTGCCGATCGCGCTGTCGAGCACCGCGACGACGATCAGCGCGAGCACGTTGAAGAGGGTGAACATCCAGTACTCCTGCCGGCGGGCGCGGCCGGAGAAGACGGCGTACTTCTTCAGAACGTCGGTGTAGTGGTGCATGAGTCCCCCCAGAGGACGGATCGACGGCCCGTCCTGTTGGAGCAAGCCGGGGCAGAACTTATGCCCCGCTTACATCGCGGTCAAGCCACTTGTAGAGCGGGCGGAATGAGGGATTCCGATGCCGCGGGCTACCAATTCCAGCCCTCCCGAGGGCCACTTGGAACGCACCGGCGATCCCAGGTCACACGGGGTGACGAAACGCCGGTGGAACAACGCGCGCGATGGGGCACGCGTGCCGATTTGCCCCCTTCGCCGGCTGCCGGGCCCGCGGCCGCCGAGGGCCCGGCAACGGGCGGATCGCAGCCCTCCGTTGCCCACATCGTTACGCCACCGCGACCTCGCAGGGCCGGGCGGACCGGTGCCGCGCCGAGGGCCCGCGACGCCCGGTCAGAGCCAGCCGTTGCGGCGGAATCCGCGGTGGATGAGGAAGCACGCGAGGACCATCACGCCGAGGACCGCCGGATACCCGTACGTCCAGTGCAGTTCGGGCATGTGGTCGAAGTTCATGCCGTAGACCCCGCAGACCATGGTCGGCACGGCGACGATGGCCGCCCACGCCGTGATCTTCCGCATGTCCTCGTTCTGGGCCACCGTCACCTGGGCGAGATGGGCCTGGAGGATGGAGTCGAGCAGGGCGTCGTACCCGTTGATCTGGTCGGTCGCGCGCGTCAGGTGGTCGGCGACGTCCCGGAAGTACGCGCGCACCTCCACCGGAACGGCCCCTATCGGCTGGGTGGCCAGCTGCTCCAGCGGACGGGCCAGCGGGGCCCCCGCCCGGCGCAGCTCCAGCAGTTCGCGCTTGAGCTGGTAGATGCGGCCCGCGTCGCCCCGACCTCCGTTCTCGCTGAACACGGCGGTCTCGACGGCGTCGATGTCGTTCTGCACGGCGTCCGTGACGGCCACGTAGTCGTCGACGACATGGTCGGCGATGGCGTGCAGAACGGAGGCCGGGCCCTTGGTCAGTTGCTCCGGAGCCGCTTCGAGGCTCTCGCGGACCGGGCCGAGCGTGCCGCGACCGCCGTGCCGGATGGTGATGACGAAGTCGTCCCCGGTGAAGGCCATCAGCTCGCCGGTCTCCACCACCTCGCTGGTCGCGGTGAGTTCCTCGTGTTCCACGTAGCGCACGGTTTTGAAGACGGCGAACAATATGTCGTCGTACCGCTCCACTTTGGGGCGCTGGTGCGCGTGCACGGCGTCCTCGACGGCGAGCGGGTGCAGTCCGAACAGCTCGGCCAGCCCGGCGAGCTCCTCCTGCGTCGGCTCGTGCAGGCCGATCCACACGAAGCCCTCGCCGCTCTTGCGGACCCGCCGCAGCGCCTCCTCGACCTCGGCGCAGCCGTCCTGCCGCACCCCGTCCTGGTAGACGATGCAGTTGACCACCGCGCTGCCGAGCGGGGAACGGGCCGGGTGGCTCAGGTCGACGGCCCGCCGGTAGCTGCGGCGCACCGCCCGGCGCAGGTTGCTGAACATGGACAACGGTGTACTCCCCTTCGGCGGATCAGCGGCCAGTCTGCCACTGCGGCCGGTCCTTCCCCCGCGGGGTCAGGCGCGGTCGACGAACACGCTCGTCGCCTTCACCCGGGCCACGGCCCGAGCTCCCACCTGCAGACCCAGCTCCTCGACCGCCTCCCGGGTCAGCAGCGACACGACCCGGTGCGGGCCGGCCTGGATCTCCACCTGGGCGTCCACCGTGCCGAGCTTCACCGCGGTGACGATGCCCGGGAAGGCGTTGCGCACCGAGGTGGACGGGGCCTCCTCGGCCTCGGCCGCCTCCTGCGCCACCTGGACGCAGAACGCCGCGAGATCGGGCCCGTCCACCATGCGCCGCGCGCCCTCCCGCCGGGTGGGGAACCGCTCGGCGTCGGCCCACCGCCGGGCCGTGTCGACGCTCACGCCGAGCAGCCGTGCTGCCTGGCCGATCGTGTAGGAGTCCATGACCGCAGCCTACGGGCCGGACGGGGCCTGCGGTGCCGTGCCGGGGAGGAGGTCCTCGGCCGCGGCGGCGGCGACCACGTCCGCCACCAACGACAGGGCGGGCGAATCCAGCTTCCACTGCTGCCAGTACAGCGGCACGTCCAGGGGGCGTCCCGGCACCAGCAGGACCAGCTCGCCGGACCGGAGCAGCGGCTCCGCCTGCGGCTGCGGCACCAGCCCCCAGCCCAGTCCGGCGGCGACCGCGTCGCGGAACCCCTCCGACGTGGGCACGTGGTGGCGCAGCGGGCCGGCCCCGGCGTCCCCGTCGCCCGTCAGCGAGCGCACGAAGACGTCCTGGAGCACGTCCCGCCGGTCGAAGACGATCACCGGTGCCCGGCGCAGCGCCCGCTCCAGGGCCAGCCGTTCGGCCCGCTCCCCCGCGCCGGCCCCGGCGAGGTGCCGGGCGGCGAAGGCGGGGCTCGCCACCGGCAGGTACCGCGCCAGGCCGAGCCGCCGTACGGTGCAGCCGGCCACCGGGTCGGGGGAGGAGGTGACGGCCGCCATGACCTGGCCCTCCCGCAGCAGTGCGGTGGTGTGCGACTCGTCCTCCCGGTGCAGTTCGAAGAGGACCGGCGGGTCCTGCGGGACGCGGGTCAGGGCGGGCAGGAACCAGGTGGCCAGGGAGTCCGCGTTGACGGCGATGGGCAGCCGCACCGGCCCGCCCTCGTCCTGGGCCATCCCGAGCTCGGCCCGGGCGTCGCGCTCCAGGCGGGCCAGCTGCCGGGCGAACCGGATGACGACCTGCCCGGACTCGGTCGCCCGGACCGGCTTGGTGCGCATGAGCAGCACCCGTCCGGTCCGCTGTTCGAGGGCCTTGACCCGCTGGCTGACCGCTGACGGGGTCACGTGCAGGGCGGCCGCGGCCGCGTCGAACGTGCCCTCGTCCACCACGGCGAGGAGGGTGCGCACCTGGTCCAGGGGAAGCTCGTCCATCACGAACGCTAAGGGTACGTAAAAATCTTTAGCTGTACTGCACACCACGTCGTTCATATGGTCGAACGCATGACACACGGCATCACCACGGCGGCTCTCGCCGGCTTCGGAACCGGACTCTCCCTCATCGTCGCCATCGGCGCCCAGAACGCCTTCGTCCTGCGACAGGGGGTGCGCCGCCACGCCGTCCTCGCCGTGGTCGCCATCTGCGCCCTCTCCGACGCCGCCCTGATCGCCCTCGGCGTCGCCGGGGTGGGCGCCTTCGTCACCGCCTGGCCCGCCGCGCTGACCGCGGTCGGCCTCGCCGGCGGCACCTTCCTGATCTGCTACGGGGTCATGGCGGCCCGCCGGGTGCTGCGGCCCGTCGCCGGCGCCGCCCTGGACACCGACGGGGCCACCGCAGCCTCCCGCCGCCGGGCCGTCCTCACCTGCCTGGCCATGACCTGGCTCAACCCGCACGTCTACCTGGACACCGTGCTGCTGCTCGGCTCCCTCGCCGCCGACCGCGGGGACCTGCGCTGGGCCTTCGGCATCGGGGCCGGGCTGGCCAGCCTGATCTGGTTCACCACCCTCGGCTACGGCGCCCGCCTGCTCAGCGGCCTGCTCTCGCGCCCGAGGGCGTGGCGGGTGCTGGACGGCCTCGTCGCGGCGACCATGGTCACCATGGGCGGGATGCTGGTGGCCCGCGCCTGACCGCCGCCACGCACCGGCCGGGAGCTCCGGGCCGGGCGTGGCCCGGCCGGGCGCGGGGTACGCACCCCCCTGCCTCCGCACCACCCCAGGAGCCCGCCGTGCCCGACACCCCGCCCGACCAGCCCTCCGGCCCGCCCTGCGGCCACCCGTCCGCCCGCCCCTCCCCCGAGCAGGTGCGCGCGTACTACGCGGCCCGGTCGGCCCCGCTCGTCGCCGCCACCGGCCTCGTCCTGGACGACACGGGGCGGGTCCTGGTCCTGACCCCCTCGTACAAGGCGGGCCGGGAGCTGCCGGGCGGCACCGTCGAGGGCACCGAGACCCCGGAGGAGGGGCTGGCCCGCGAGCTCAAGGAGGAACTGGACCTAAGCGTTCCGGTCGGTCGGCTGCTCGCCGTGGACTCGCGGACCCCCGGATCGCTCGGGCGCTCCCTCGTCGTGCACGTCCACCTCGTCGGGCCGCTCTCCCCCACGCAGGCCGCCGCGCTCCGCTTCCCCGACGGGGAGGTCGCCGCCGCCCACTGGCTCTCACCGGAGGAGGCGTACGCGGTGCTGCCCGCCCGGGTCGCGCCCCGGCTCCGCGCCGGGCTGGCCGCCCTGCGCGCCGGCTCGATCGCGCACCTCGTCGACGGCGTGCCCCAGCCGGGCTCGCCGGCCGGCCTGGCCCCGGAGCGGCGTACGGCGCTGGAGCACGCCGGCCTGTTCGACGCGGCGAGCCACCGCGCCGCCCGCCCCAAGGCACTGACCGCGGCGAGCATGCTGTGCACGGACGGGACGGGCGGCGTCCTGCTGGTGGAGCCCGCGTACGGCAGGCCGGGCCGGTGGCACCTGCCCGGCGGCGGGATCGACAGCGACCTCGGCGAGACCCCGCGCGCCGCGGCCCGGCGCGAGGCGCACGAGGAGCTCGGCCTCCAACTGGAGCCGGGCCGGCTGCTCGGCGTCAACTGGGCCCACAAGCCGGGCTACCCGGCCCGGATCCGCTTCCTCTACGACGGCGGCGTCCTGGACGCGGACGCCCTCGCCCGGATCCGGCTGGCCCCCGGCGAACTGCTGCGCTGGCGGACGGCTGCCCCCGGGGAGCTGCGCGGCCTGGTCAAGCCGAACCTGCGCCGCCAGATCGTGGCCTGCCTGAGGGCGCGCGCGGAGGGCACGGGCCCGCTGGAACTGCACGCCGGCCGCCCGGCCGGCGCCGGGGACGGCGCTGCGGCCGGCCGGGAGCGGTAGGGCCCTCTCCCGGCCGCCGGTGAGCGGACGGGGCCCGTGGGCCGCGAGCCCTGCGGGCGGCGGGCGGCGGGGAGCGGGGAGCGGGGAGCGGGTACCCCGCTGGTCCATCCGGGCGGCCCCGTGGCGTGGCGACGCGCGGGCGGCGGGCCCGTCTCACGCATCGTCGAAGCAGACAGTCCCCCCACGCCCACACGCTCTCGCCTGCGAGAACGCGCGGAACCCATGGAGTCCACCATGTCCGCAGAACCGACCGGCTCAGCCCCCGGCCCAGCCTCCACCCCCGGACCCGCCACCGGCACCGCCCCGGGCGGCGGCCCCGCCGGGGTCACCGCCCCGCCCGATCCGCGCCGCTGGTGGGTCCTCGCCGTCATCGGCCTGGCCCAGCTGATGGTCGTCCTCGACGCGACCATCGTGAACATCGCCCTCCCCTCCGTCCAGGCCGACCTGCAGTTCTCCGACCACCAGCGGCAGTGGGTGGTCACCTCGTACGCGATCGCGTTCGGCAGCCTCCTGCTGCTCGGCGGGCGCCTGGCCGACCGGATCGGCCGCCGTCGGGCGTTCCTCATCGGCCAGCTCGGCTTCGCCGCCGCCTCGGCCCTTGGCGGCGCGGCGGCCACCTTCGGCGTGCTCGTCACGGCCCGCACCCTGCAGGGCGTCTTCGCGGCCCTGCTGGCACCGGCCGCCCTCTCGCTGCTCACCACGACCTTCTCGGCGCCCGCCGAACGCGGCAAGGCGTTCGGCGTGTTCGGGGCGCTGGCCGCGTCCGGGGGTGCCGTGGGCCTGCTGCTCGGCGGGGTGCTCACCGAGCACCTGAGCTGGCGGTCGACCCTGTACGTGAACGTCCTGTTCGCGGCCGTCGCCGTCACCGGCGGTGTGCTGCTGCTGCGCCGGTCGGCGCCCGCCACCCCGCCCCGACTGGACCTGCCGGGCACGGTCCTGGCCTCGTCCGGGTTGTTCTGCCTGGTCTACGGGCTGGCCACGGCGGGCCCGCACGGCTGGCAGTCGTTGCGACCACTGGGCCTCCTGGCCACCGGTGCCACGCTGCTGGCCGCCTTCGCCTGGTGGCAGCGGCGCAGCACCCACCCGCTGCTGCCGCTGCGGATCGTCCTCGACCGGGTCCGGACGACCGCCCTCATGTCCGTGTTCATCACGGGGGTGGGCATGTTCGGGGTGTTCCTCTTCCTGACGTACTACCTCCAGCACATCCGCGGCTACGGCCCGGCCCACGCCGGCCTGGCCTTCATGCCGATGTCCGGGTGCACCATGCTCAGCGCGATCGGCAGCAACCTGGGGCTGCTCGGCAAGGTGGGGGGCCGCCCGCGCATCGTCACGGGCATGCTGCTCTCGGCGTGCGGGATGGCCTGGATGACGAACCTGTCGGCCTCGGGCCCGTACGCCGTCGAGGTGCTGCCCGGCCAAGTGGCGACCGGTCTGGGCATGGGGCTGATCACGGCGGCGGCCATGAACCTCGGCACGGCGGGCATCGACCCGCGGGACGCCGGGGTGGGCTCCGCGACGGTCAACGCCATGCGGCAGGTCGGCGGATCGGTCGGGACGGCCCTCATGAGCACCCTGGCCGCCGGCACCTTCGCCCGCGTCCTGGACGGCCGGCAGCCCGCGCCGGAACTGATGGCGCGGGCTGCCCTGGAGAGTTATCACACGGTGTTCACGGCCTCGGCGGCGATCTTCACCGCCGGGGCCGTGCTGACCCTGTACCTGCTGCCCGGCGGCCTGTCCATGGAGCGCGCGCACGGCGCTCCGGGCGGCCGCCGTCCCTCAGGGCCTTGAGCCCGAAGGGCTCGACGGACGCGCGGGCGCCGCCGGCTCGTGGGGGGACGAGGGGGAGGAGACGGACGGCGCCGAGGGGGCCTCGGGGGCCGCGGGCGCGGCAGGCTTGGCCGGGGCCGCCGGGTTCGCGGGCGCGGCCGGCGCCGAGGGGGCCGTCGGGGTCGCGGGCGCGGGGGTCACCGCACAGTTCGCGATCGAGCTGCGGACCCGCTCGCCGGTCGAGAAGTGCTTCATCTTGCAGGAGTTGGTCCCGAGGCCGCCGTCGACCTGGCCGTAGCCGGGGCCGATGGTCAGGACGGTGTCGTCCTGACCGCGGACCTTGTCGTTGCCCGGGCCGCCCTGGACGATGCCCGCGGACTCCGCGCCGACCGACTTGGGCTCGATGACGTCGTGCTCGCTGCCGCCGAGGATGCGGCCGCCGAGGTCGACGTTGCCCGTGCGGATGGTGTCGCTGCCGTCGTTGCCGAAGACCTGGCCGCCACCGCGCTGGTACTCGCCGGGCTCGCCGAGCACGCTGCCCGTGGTGATCTTGTCGGCGCCGTGGTCGCCGTAGACGGTGGCGCCGTGCGCGGCCGTGCCCACCACCAGCGCGGTGATGATGGTGTCGTCGCCCGCGCCGCCGCGGACGGACGAATTGCCGTTGCGCGGGTAGAGGTTGTTGACCTGGATCGTGTCGTCGCCCTCACCGCCGAGGACCTGGGAGTCGACGACCATGCCCTTGACGCGGATGTTGTCGTTGCCGCCCATTCCGTCGATGATGACGTTCTCGACGTCGTTCTCGCACAGGATCGTGTCGGCGCCCGACGTGCCCCTCACCACCGTCAGGCCGGACCGGGCCTCGACACCGTTGATGTAGCACCAGTAGGACGGCAGGGAATCGGCGGCTTGGGCGGCCGGGCCCGCCGCCAGCGCGGCAGCGGTGACGACCGTGCCGGCCAGGGCGTACGTGGCGGTGCGAAGTTTGCGGCGAGTGCGCAGCATCAATTCTCCCGAGCGTGGGGGTGGGTGGTGGTGAGTGTGGTGCGTACGTGACGCGTGGCGCGTCATGCGTGAGGGGTGCGGCGTGGGGGTCGGTCAGGGCAGCTCGTGCCGCAGCGGCGTGAGCTGTTCGATGTCGTAGCGGGCCCGCAGGTCGCTGATCGCGGCGGGATCCGGGGAGGCGCTCGCGTCGAGCAGGGCGAGGAGCTCCTCGAAGTACCGCTCGTGGTCGGGTGGCGGTGAGGCCTGGAAGAACATGCGGGCCGGTTGGCCGGTGGGGTTGGCGAAGGCGTGCGGACAGCCTGGCGGGACCACGATGACCGTTCCGGGCGTGGCCCGTACGACCTGGCGCCCGTCGAGCGATTCCCAGTGTCGCCAGTCGTCGCCGCTGCGCACGCGCGGCTCGAACGCCATGACGTCGAGTTCACCCTCCAGGACGTAGAACAGTTCTTCGCTGCGTACGTGCCGGTGGGCCCCGACGTCGAACCCGGGCGGGACGACGACCTCGAAACTGGAGGCCACCGTGGAGTGCTCCCCGGTGACCTTGAAGGTGACCTGCTGGGCCTCGGTGTGGAGGGTGCGGCCGTGGCCGGGTGGGACGAGCAGGCCGTCACGGACCACGTGTGCGGTCATGACCAGGTCACCGGCAGGCCTTCGGGGCCGCGGATCAGCGCCCCCGGCCGCCAGCGCAGTTCGTCGAGCGGGACGGTGAAGCGGATGTCCGGGAAGCGGTCGAGCAGGGCGTCGACGAGCAGCTCGGACTCCAGGCGGGCGAGCATCGCGCCGGGGCAGAAGTGGGGCCCGTACCCGAAGGAGACGTGGGGGTTGGGGCTGCGGTCCAGGTGGAGCTCGTGGGGGTCGGGGAAGACGTCCGGGTCGCGGTTGGCGGCCAGGTAGGAGACGTAGACGGCCTCGCCGGCGCGGATGAGGTGGCCGGCGACGGTGACGTCCTCCAGGGCGATCCGGGAGAGCCCCACCGCATTGCGGTGGGGGATGTAGCGCAGCAGCTCGTTCAGACCCGCCGGGCGCAGGGCGCGGTCGTCGCGGAGCTTCTGCATCAGGTCCTGCCGGGTGAGCAGGATGTAGACCATGTTGCCCACGTTGTTGGTGACGGCCTCGCCGCCGATCTGGATGAGCAGGCCGAGGCCGGTGGCCTCCTCCAGGGTGACCTCACCGTCCCGGACCGCCTGGTCGAGGAGTCCGATGACGCTGTCGTCGTGCGGCACGTCCCCGGAGCGCAGGCGGGCGGCCAGGTAGGCCAGCGCCTCGTCCTTGGCGCGCTCGCTGCGCTCGGCGCCCTGGGCCGAGGAGAGGATGAGCGTGGTCCACTCGTGGACCATGGGCCGGTCCTCCTCGGGTACGCCCATCAGCTCGCACACGACGGCGAGCGGGAACGGGGCGAGGAGGCGCTCGGTCAGGTCGGCGGGCGGCCCGTCCCGCAGGATCTGCTCGACGATGCCGTCGAGCATCTCCTGGGCGCGTCTGCGGAGCCGCTCGACCCCGGTGGTGGTGAACGCGGCCGCGACGGTGCGGCGCAGTCGGGTGTGGTCGGGCGGGTCCTCGAAGCCGACCGCGCCCGGTGCGGGGATGAAGTGCGGGGCCAGCCGGGTGACGTCGTGTTCGGCGACCAGCTTGCGGCTGAACCGGGGGTCGTTGGCCACCATCCGCACGTCGTCGTACCGGCAGACGAGCCAGGCCCAGCCGGACCCGTTGGGGAGGCGGATCCGGGTGACCGGGCCCGCCTCCATCAGACCGGCGAGGACGGGGTCGAAGTCGACCCCGTCCAGGGCCGGGGTGGGCCAGTGCGTGACGGGTGGCCGTGCGGTTGCGGGGCCGTCCTTCAGCATGGTTCGGATTCCTCCCTCACCCGGTTCCTCATTGCGAGGTCCAGCTGCCCAGTGAGATCTCTGCGGTGATGCCCGGGCCGAATCCGGCCAGCAGGCCCTTCGCGGCGTCGGCCGTGCCGTTCTCGTCGAAGAGTCGGCGCAGTGCGTCCAGGACGACGGCGCTGGCGATGTTGCCGTACTCGGTCAGTGTGGCCCGGCTGAAGCGGAATGCCTCGGGTGCCACACCGAGGTACTTGCTGAGGTCGTCCAGGATGCGCGGGCCGCCCGCGTGGATGATGTAGAAGTCCAGGGCTGCGGCGTCCCATCCGTGGGCCTTGGCCAGCTCCTTGAGGGACGGGGCGAGCGGCTCCATGGTGCCGGGTACCCGCCTGTCCAGCTTGAAGTGGAACCCGGTGGACTTGACGTCGTACATGATCCAGTCCTCGGTCCGGGGGATGATGTACGAGCTGTTGCGGTGGATCTTCATGCCGGTGCCGCCGCGGCCGCGGACGACCGCGGCGCCCACTCCGTCGCCGAAGAGGCCGTTGGAGAGCAGGTTGCCGACCTCCAGGTCGCTGGGCTGGTAGCACAGCGAGCAGAGCTCGCAGGAGACGATCAGGGCGTTCGCCTCCGGGTACGCGGTGCAGAAGTCGTGGGCCCGGTTGACCGCCGCCCCGCCCGCCGCACAGCCCAGCTGGGCGATGGGCAGCTGCCGGGTGTCCGTACGGAAGCCCATCTCGTTGATCATCCACGCGGTCAGCGAGGGCATCATGAAGCCCGTGCACGACACGTAGATGATCATGTCGATGTCCTTGGCACGCAGCTGCGCGTCCTCCAGCGCCTGCCGCACCACCGCGGGGACCCGGGCCTTCGCCTCGGATTCGTACACGGCGTTGCGCGATTCGAAACCGGGGTGCTTGAGGGTCTCCTCGATGGGCTGCACGATGTGCCGCTTCGCGACGCCGGTGTTCCGGATGAGGCGCAGGGCCAGCTCGAGCTGCGGATGGTCCGCGTGGACGGACCGGCACAGGTCGAGGGTCTGCTCCATCGTGATCACGTGCTCGGGCACGGACACCGTTGGCCTGCACAGAGTCGCCATGGGTGGCTCTCCTTTCGTGTCTGACACAGCCTCACGGACCCCGGGCCGATGCGCGCGCGGGACTACGGCGTTGGTGAGATGGGCCGAACCGGTGACGCTGCCGGGGGAAGGCAGCGGTGCGCGTGGCGAGCGGGAAGAGATGGACTGGCCGATATGCCCCCGAATGCCCCTTTTCGCGGGATCGTGCCGCGGGGGGTGCCATCCACGCAGGGAGATGTGAACGATGAGGTCAGACCCGCACACGGCCGTGGAGCCCGGCAAGGACCCGGGCACGGACGAGACGGTGCACTTCTGGAGCCTGGACGACTTCGAGGCCCTCGACTTCGACCCGTTCCTGCACGACCGGCTGAAGGAGAAACGGGCCGCCCGGATCCAGCTGCCTTTCGGCCAGGGCAGTGCATGGCTGATGTCCCGCTACAGCGACGTCAAGGCGGCCACGACCGACCCCCGCTTCAGCAGGGAGGAACTGGTCGACCGGTCGATCACCGCCTCCTCCCCGCACGCCATCGCCTCGCAGAAGGCGTCCCTCAACTACGCCGACCCCCCGCGCCTGAACAACATGCGCCGGGTGGTGGCGCGGGCCTTCACCGGCAAGGCGATGAACAAGCTGCGCCCGACGGTGCAGCACACCCTGGACGGCCTCCTCGACGCGATGGAGCGGCACGGCTCGCCGGCGGACCTCGTGGAGCACCTGCACGGCCCGCTCCCCCTCGCGGCCGTCGCCGACCTGCTCGGCATGCCGCAGGAGATGCGGGCGAACATGACCTCCTGGGCGAACGTGGCCATGACCCCGGGTCCGGCCCCCGCCCAGAGCATCGACGCCCTCAAGACGGTCCGCGAGACCGTCGTCGCCCTGCTCGACATGCGCCGCAAGAAGCACGGCGACGACCTCGCCGGAGTGCTCACCGCCGCCGCGAAGGCCGGCGAGATCACCGACGACGAGGCCGTCTCCCTGGCCACCGCCATCCTGGTAAGCGGTGCGCACGCGGTCCGCAACAACAGCGCCAACATGGTGTACGCCCTGCTCACCCATCCGCAGCACCTCGAACGGCTGCGTGCCGAGCGGCATCTGATCCCCCAGGCCGTCGACGAGCTGCTGCGCTTCATCCCGCACCGCAGCGGAGTGGGCCTGCCGCGGATCGCGATGCGGGACGTCGAGATCGCGGGAGTCACGATCAAGGCCGGCGAGGCGGTCTACTCCTCGTACCTGGCCGCCAACCGCGACCCCGAGGTCTTCCCGAACCCCGACACCCTGGACTTCGACCGGGGCCCGATCGCGCACATGGCCTTCGGCAACGGCCCGCACCACTGCGTCGGCTCGATGCTGGCCCGGATGGAGTCCGAGCTCATGCTGGCCACGCTGCTCGACCGCTACCCGCGGCTGGCCCTGGCCGTCCCGCCCGAGCAGGTCGAATGGCAGACCGGCGGGCTGATCCGCGGCCCCAAGTCCCTCCCGGTGTCCTGGTGATACGCCGGCACCGGATCAGGGTGGTCAAGGGCCGCCCCGACCACATAGAACTGGCGGCCCTCACGGCCGCCCTGATGGTCCTGGTGCGTACGGGCGCGACGGCCGTGCCGCACCACTCGACCCGGCGTCACCGCGCCCACTGGGACCGCAACCTGCCCTCCCTGACCGACCATCCCGTGCACTCCTGGCGCGCCCGCCCCCGCTCCCCGTTCATCCACTGAGGTGGCGGGGCCGGACGGGACGGCCGCCGGGGCCGGCGGCGTCCGCGCTCACGCGGACGCTGCCGTGGCCGCCGGGGTGGCGGGGGTCGCCGGAGAGACCGGGGTCGTGGGCGCCGCCGGGGCCGTGGGAGCCGCCGGGGAAGCCGGGGCCGTGGGAGCCGCCGGGGTCTGCGGGTCGCAGGTCACCTCGTCGCGCGGGATGTAGTGCGTCCGGTACGTCTCCCGCTTGACCTCCTGCCCGCCCCGGACGAAGACCCGGTCGACGGCCACGTCGAAGCCCTCCAGCGGGGTCTGCACCTCGCACTGCGGGCCCGAGGCCTCGATCTTCTTCGGCGGGGTGACGTTCGTCCGGGGACCCTTCACGGCTCGGACCTCGTCGTACGCCTTCGTGCCCAGCAGGCTGATGGTCACCGAGGAGTCCGTGGAGGTGGCCTTGACGTACACCGCGCTGCCGGAGTCGTTCTTCCAGCGCAGGTCGAGGGTTCCCCAGGCGACGGTGGCCTCGCGGCCCTCGGGATAGCGCTCGATGTAGAAGGAGTGCGCCCCGTGTTCCACCGGCTTCAGGCCGGCGAAGAACATGGCGTTGTACATGGTCGTCGCGACCGCCGAGACTCCGCCGCCGGGCGACTTCACGTACCGGCCGTCGTTGATCATGATGCCGTCGACGAAACCGTTCTCCTCGGTCCGCTCGCCGACCGTCTCGTTGAAGCTCCAGGTCTCGCCCGGCCGGACGACGGATCCGTTGATCAGCTCCACGGCGCGCCCGATGTTGGTGGTGCGGTAGGGGGAGGCGGGGAAGTTGACGGTGAAGGACGACAGCTGCTCCTTGATGCCGAGCTGCCGGGCCTTCTGGGCGGTGAGCCGCGGCGGGACGGCCGTCGTGGCGAGTTCCGCCGTGCGGGCGTCGCCCGTACGGGTCAGCAGGGGCAGGACGGCGTCCCCCAGGGCCTTCGCGGTGACCTGGACGCCGCTGCGCGCGTCCTCGGCGACCACCGCACGGCCGGCGGCGTCCACTTCGAGGGTGACCCCCCGCGAGGGCGTGGTGATCGCGGACACCTGACGGGCGACGGCCGGCTCGGCCAGCAGTCCCGCGGAGTCGAGCTTCGGGACGAGCTTGCCCGCGCCGTCGGCCTTGAGCGTCAGGTGCCGGCCGAGGACCTCCGGGGTGAGGACGATCCGCTCGTCGCCCACGGTGAGGGTGACGGGCCCGGACATCGCGGGCTCGGCGAACTCCGTCATGGCCCGCGCGGTCTCCTGCGTGTCGACAGCCGGCTGCTTGAGCTCCACCGGAAGGGCGGCGGGTCCGGCTTGCGGGCTCAGGTAGGCGGCGCGGACGACCTCGGCCGCCCGGTCGGCCCGTACGGTCACCCCGGTCGCGGGGGCGACGGACCGGGCCGTGCCGTCCTGGAAGGTGACGGCGCCTTCACGCGCCGGACTCCCCGCGGAATCGGCGAGCCGCTCGGCCGCCAGGGCCGGGTCGGCGGGGCCGTCGGTACGGATGACGGGTTCGACCTCGCGTTCCTCGGCCGGTGTGACCAGCCGCCCGATCACGGTGAACGGGTCGGAGCCGGACTGCGCGGCACGGTCGACGGTGGCCTCGGTGTCGAGGGACAGGCCGAAGGCGGCGGGGACGGCCTGCGCGGTGCTGCCGCCCGCCACCTTCAGCGTGATCGGTGCGGCTGCCGCCGGGCCCAGATCGCGGTCCAGGGCCGCCCGGGCCTCCGCACGGCTCATGCCGCCGATGTCGACGCCGCGCACGGTGGTGCCGTCGACGATGCTGTCGCCCGCCACTGCCAGGCCGGCGAGGTACAGGCCGCCGAAGCCGAGTACGACGGCGCCGCCCGCGAGGGGCAGGGCCGTACGCCAGTCGTTCAGCAGGCGGTGTGCTCGTCGCATGTCTCTCCCGTGGCGGCGTGTGCCGTGTGGCCGTGGTGGCCGTGCGGCTGCGGTGGCCGTGATCCGGCCGTGGCGATGTGGCGGCCGGCGACACCCGAGACGCGAACCATGCGCCGGACCGCCCTCCAGCATTCACCAATTCGGACGAAAGTGGCCAAAAATGTGCGTGTTGTCACGCGCGGCCCGTAGCGGACGGCCCGGCCGGACAGAAGTAGGGCCACTTACCGGGAATTGGCCCTGTGCTGCAGCCGAGCGGATGCCACACCGTGTGGTCCAGCGTTCTTTGGCTCTCATGGAAGGCACCACGCGTGTCCACCGTCCCACCCTCCGCACGCCCCGCCGGGCGCCTCCCCCGCCGGCTGCTCCAGCTCTACGCCGGCCTCGCCCTCTACGGTGCGAGCTCGGCGCTCCTGGTCCGCGCGGGGCTGGGACTCGGCCCCTGGGACGTCTTCCACCAGGGCCTCGCCGAGCACACCGGGTGGAGCATCGGCACCGTGTCCGTGGCCGTGGGAGCGCTGGTGCTGCTGCTGTGGTGGCCGCTGCGGCAGCGGCCCGGCCTGGGCACCGTGTCCAACGTGTTCGCGGTCGGGCTCTCCATGGACGCCGCGCTGGCGGTGGTGCCCGACGTGCGGGGCACCCTGGCCCAGGCGGGCGTGCTGGCCGCGGGCGTGGTCCTCAACGGCGCCGCCACCGGCCTGTACATCGCCGCCGCCTTCGGGCCGGGCCCGCGCGACGGACTCATGACGGGCCTGCACCGGCTGACGGGCCGGTCCCTGCGGCTGGTGCGCACCGGGATCGAGCTCATGGTGCTCACGGCCGGATTCCTCCTCGGCGGCAGCGTCGGCCCGGGCACCCTCGTGTACGCGCTGGCCATCGGCCCGCTCGCGCAGTTCTTCCTGCGGGTCTTCGCCGTGCCGGGGGCCGGCGGACGGGGTCAGTCGTCGTCCTCCCGCGCGACGTCGTCGACGGCCCGCCCGTCCCCGGCGGGTCCGGCGGCCGGTCCGAGCGGGACGCCGGCCACCCCGGCAAGGGCCCGGTGAGGCAGGTCGAGCACGACCTGCCGGCCCTTTGAGCCGCCCGTAGCGGACGTGCGACGGAACCGCGCGCGCCCCGAGCGCGTTCTCCTCCGTGTCCCCGGCTCCGCGCCACGGCGGTACGGCGCGGACCGGGCCCGGCGGCGTACGAAGGAACCAGGGGGGACCATGACCGGACTGCGGAACGGCGGGACGGAGCGCCGCGGGTTCCTCGCCCTGCTCGGCGGGGTCGTGCTGTCGGCCCTCGCCGGGACGGCCGGCTGCTCGGAGCTCCGACCGAACGAGGACCACCTCCGCGTCCGGACCGACGTCGAGCCGCTGCACGAGCGGTTCCCGGCGCTGGGCGAGCTCTCCGACCCGCACTGGCTCGGGTACGACGTCGACGAGGCGGGCAGGCGGCAGACCCTACCCGGACCGGATGCGCGGATCCGGCTGGTCGGGCTGGCGCGGATGGCTCCGGGGGCGGTGGCCGCCGTGCTGGGGGCGGCCACCGCCGGGGAGCGGTTCGAGCCCGTGGACCCGCCCGCCGACCTCCCCGCCCCGTTGGCGACGCACGTGCCCGACCGCGCGGGCTGGCGGGCGAGTACGGCGTACGACCTGCGGGTCCTCGCCCAGGCTCCGTCGCAGTCCGCGACCGGCGACCGGGCCGACGGCCGTTTCCTCCTCCACGAGGAGGACGACCTGGTCTGGTTCGACACCGTCTTCCTGTACACCTGACGGTCAGTCGTCCGCGGTCCCCGGTCCCGGCGTGGTGAAGACGCCCGCCCGGGCGGCTGCCGCGGCCGCGCGGGCGGCGCGTTCGGCCGCGGCGCCGTCCGGCGGCGTGCCGGTCGTCAGCAGCCGGTAGTACAGGGGAGCGGAGACGAGCCGGATGACCTCCTCCGCGTCCGTGCCCTGCGGCAGTTCGCCGCGGTCCACCGCCTGCCGGACGCACGGCGCCCACTCCGCGACGCGTACGGCGTAGAAGCGGTGCAGGGCGTCCGCGGCCCTCGGGTCGGTACCGGCGGCGGCGATCACGGCCCGGAACAGCGGGCCCTGGCGCGGGTCGGCCAGGGTACGGCGGACCAGGTCGGCATTGGCCAGCAGGTCGCCGTCGAGCGAGCCCGTCTCGGTGCGGGGCACGGACTGTTCGGCCATGTCGCCGAGCAGGTCCGCGAGGAGTCCGGAGGGCGTCCCCCACCTGCGGTAGACGGTGGTCTTGCCCACCTCCGCGCGACGGGCCACCTCCGCCAGGTCCAGCCGGTCGAAGCCCGCTTCGGCCAGCAGGTCACCGGCAGCGCGCAGGACCGCTGCCCGTACCCGGGCCGTGCGGCCGCCGGGCCGCAGGGTGCCCGGTTCTACGCCACCCTCATCCGTCATAACGGTTCTCCAGTTCCATTAGTTCGCTCCGACTGTTACGGTGGGGTCAGCTTAAAGGGTCTACAGTTCCGTTAATTCCTCCCGAGGGGGCTCGTCATGGAATACAGGCAGCTCGGCGCTTCCGGTCTCACCGTTCCCGTCCTGAGCTTCGGCGCCGGCACGTTCGGCGGCGAGGGCCCGCTCTTCGGAGCCTGGGGCTCCACCGACGCCCGCGAGGCGCGCCGCCTGGTCGACATCTGCATCGACGCCGGGATCACTCTCTTCGACACCGCAGACGTCTACTCCGCGGGCGCCTCGGAGTCCGTCCTCGGCGCGGCCGTGCGGGGTCGCCGCGACCGGGTGCTGCTGTCCACGAAGGCCGGCCTGCCCACGGGGGACGGCCCCGGAGACGCCGGGACCTCCCGCTCGCGCCTCATCCGGGCCACCGAGGACGCCCTGCGGCGCCTGGGCACCGACCACATCGACCTGTTCCAGCTGCACGCCTTCGACGCGACCACCCCGGTCGAGGAGGTGTTGTCCGCCCTCGACCAGCTCGTGCGCTCCGGGAAGATCCGCTACGTCGGCGTCTCCAACTTCGCGGGCTGGCAGCTGATGAAGTCCCTGGCCGCGGCCGACCGCCACGGCTTCCCCCGGTACGTCGCCCACCAGGTGTACTACTCCCTGATCGGCCGCGACTACGAGTGGGAGCTGCTGCCCCTCGGCCGGGACCAGGGCGTCGGCGCCCTCGTGTGGAGCCCGCTGGGCTGGGGCCGGCTGACCGGGAAGGTGCGCCGCGGCCGGCCGCTGCCCTCCGGGAGCCGGCTGCACGCAACGGCGGACTACGGCCCGCCGGTCGACGAGGAGCTGCTCCACGACGTCGTCGACGTGCTCGACGGGATAGCCCAGGAGACGGGCCGGACCGTACCCCAGGTCGCCCTCAACTGGCTGCTGGGCCGCCCCACCGTGTCCTCCGTGATCATCGGCGCCCGGAACGAGGAGCAGCTGCGCCAGAACATCGGGGCCGTCGGCTGGAGCCTGACGCCGGAACAGAGCGCCCGCCTCGACGCCGTCAGCCACCGCCCGGCGCCGTCCCCTACTTCCCGTACGAGCGCCAGGAGGGGTTCGCCCGGCTCAATCCCCCGCTGACGGCCCCGATCCCGGGCCGGGCCGCGTAGGGAATCCGGGCACGGGGAATCCGGACGGCCGCCGGGCCGACGGCCGTCACCGGGCGGTCGCCAGCCGGTCGCGCCACCAGTCCACGGTCTCCTCGACCTGCCGGTCGAGCGGGGTGGCCCGAACCGTGAACGCGGCCTCGTAGGCGCTGGAATCGACGGCGAAGGGGCGGTCGAACTGATGGCGGACCTCTTTCAGTTCGCGGAGCAGCGGCGAGAAGAGCGAGGCCGCCCCCAGTACGGCCGGGGGGATCCTGCGCACCGCGACCGGCGCGGTTCCCGCCCGGTCGGCCAGGAGGCCGACCATTTCCCGGACGGACCGCGCGGGCCCCGTCGGAACGTGCCAGGGCCGCCCCCAGGCCCGCTCCTCGGCCGCGGCCTCGACCAGGGTCCTGGCGACGTCGGGGAGGTAGGTCCAGCTGTGCGGGGCGTCCGGGTCGCCGAGGATGGAGACCGGCCTGCCCCGCAGCAGGGCCGGCACGACCCGTGCGGCGAGGTGACCGCCGTCGGTCACACCGGGCCCGAAGAAGTCCGAAGCGCGCACCTCGACCGCTTTGATGCGGCCCTGCTCGTGCCGTTCCCGCACCTGCTGCCAGACGGCTGCGCGGACCCTTCCCTTGGTGCCGGTCGCCGCGAGCGGCAGCCGCTCCGTCACGGGGCCGTCCACCGGACCGTAGCCGTAGAGGTTCCCCAGCACGGCCAGGACGGCCCCGGTCGCCTCGGCCGCGTCGCAGAGCGAGGTGGCCAGCGCCGGCCATGCACCCGCCCAGCGGTGGTAGGGAGGTGCGGCGCAGCCGTAGATGGCGGTGGCGCCCTCCGCTGCTTCGGTCAGCCGCTCACCGTCGCGTGCGTCCAGCGCGAGGTGCTCGATCCCGGGTTCCGGACTGCGGCCCGACGCGGTGACGACCCGTACGGTACGGCCCTGTGCGGCCAGCAGCCGGGCGGTGGCGGCCCCGGCGGGCCCGAATCCTACGACTACATGAAGGTTCACCGAATGCACCTTAGCGCGCCCGTGTTCTGACTCCGTGTCACTTCTGCGGCGCTGCCTTCGGCGAGTGGGTGGGAGGCGGCGCAACGTGGCCGAACCGCTCCGCGATCCGGCTGCCGTTCGCCTGGCGTATCCCCCGCCGTTACGCCAGGCTCCTCCTCCCGTCCCCCGGGGGCGCTGTCCTGGGGGCGCTCCACACCCCTCAACCGCAGAGGTCATCCGCCATGGCAGAACTCAACCGCCGCCGGTTCCTGCAGCTCACCGGTGGCGCCGCCGCCCTGACGATGCTCAACGAGAGCATCGCGCGCGCCGCCGCGATCTCCGCGCAGGGGACCACCGGCACCATCGCCGACGTCGAGCACATCGTGGTCCTCATGCAGGAGAATCGTTCCTTCGACCACTACTTCGGCACGCTCCGCGGCGTGCGCGGCTTCGGCGACCCCCGCCCGGTGACCCTGCCCAGCGGAAGGCCCGTCTGGCACCAGGCCGACCGCACGGGCAGGGAGACGCTGCCCTTCCGACCGCCGTCGGACGACCTCGGCATGGAGTTCCTCCAGGGCCTCAACCACGACTGGGCAGGAGGCCAGAGCGCCTTCAACAAGGGCAAGTACGACAACTGGGTGCCCGCCAAGACGCCCACCACCATGGCCTACCTGACACGCGAGGACATACCGTTCCACTACGCCCTCGCCGACGCGTTCACCATCTGCGACGCCTACCACTGTTCCGTCATCGGCTCCACCGACCCCAACCGCTACTACCTCTGGTCGGGCCACACCGGCAACGACGGCACGGGCGGCGGCCCCGTCCTCGACAACGCCGAGCTCGGCTACGGCTGGACCACCTACCCCGAGCGCCTGGAGGCGGCCGGGATCTCCTGGAAGGTGTACCAGGACGTCGGCGACGGCCTCGACGCCGCCGGCTCCTGGGGCTGGATCAACGACGCCTACCGCGGGAACTACGGCGACAACTCCCTCCTCTACTTCAACGCCTACCGGAGCGCCGGGCCGGGCGACCCGCTGTACGACAAGGCCCGCACCGGCACGAACGCCAAGGCCGGCGAGGGCTACGTCGACCGGCTCCGCGCGGACGTCCAGGCCGGCGAGCTGCCCCAGGTCTCCTGGATCGCGGCCCCCGAGGCGTTCAGCGAGCACTCCAACTGGCCCTCCAACTACGGCGCCTGGTACATCGCGCAGGTGCTGGACGCGCTCACCTCCAACCCCGACGTGTGGGCCCGTACCGCCCTGTTCATCACCCACGACGAGAACGACGGCTTCTTCGACCACGTCGTCCCGCCGTACGCCCCCGCCAACGCCGACCAGGGGCTGTCGACCACTCCCACCGCCCTCGACGTCTTCCCGGGCAAGCCCGGCTACGTCGCCGGCCCCTACGGTCTGGGCCCGCGCGTGCCGATGATCGTGGTCTCCCCGTGGAGCACGGGCGGCTACTCCTGTTCCGAGACCTTCGACCACACCTCGGTCATCCGGTTCATGGAGAAGCGCTTCGGCGTCCACGAACCCAACATCTCGCCCTGGCGGCGCGCCGTCTGCGGTGACCTGACCTCCGCCTTCGACTTCAGCCGGAAGGACACCGGCACGGCCCCGCTGCCCGACACCGGCAGCTGGTTCCCGCCGGACCGCGAGCGGCACCCCGACTTCCTCGCCCCCGCCCCGGCCGTCGGCAGCATGCCCCGCCAGGAGAAGGGCCTGCGGCCCACCCGCCCGCTCAAGTACGCCCCGTACGTGGACGGCACGGCGCTCACCGGCGAGGGGAAGTTCCGGCTGACCTTCGGCGGCGGCCCGGACCTGGGCGCGCAGTTCTACGTCACCTCCGGCAACCGCGGCGACGCCCCCTGGACGTACACGGCCGAGGCCGGCAAGTCGATCGCGGACACCTGGAACACCCGCTACTCGGCCGGGGTCACCGACCTGACCGTGCACGGCCCGAACGGATTCCTGCGCAGCTTCCGGAACCACGGCACCACCCCTGGCCCCGAGGTCACCGCCCGCCACAACGCCTCCACCGGCAACCTGGAGCTCACCTGCACCAACAATGGGGGCACGACGGCCACCCTCACCGTCACCAACGCCTACGGCGGCGACCCGAAGCGCCTCACGGTCCCCAAGGGCGCCTCGGTCACGCACACCGTCCCGCTGAAGAACAGTCGCCGCTGGTACGACGTGACGGTCACCGCCTCCGGGACCCCGGACTTCCTGCGCCGCTTCGCGGGCAAGGTCGAAACCGGCACGGCCGGCCTCTCCGACCCGGCGATCCTGACCGACCGCTCTTCCTGACCTGGCCCGGGACCGGCCGGGTCCCGAAGGCCCCGAACACGGACTCGGCCGCCTGCCGGTGGGTGCGGGCGGCCGGTCGCCGCAGTCTTCACGCGCTCCACACCAGAGGACCGGCGGGTCCCCCGGACCGGACCACCTCCGGGCGGAGCCGTGCTCAGCCCGGTGGACGGGGCTCAGGTTTGGCGCCCAGTACGGCCCGTAGGACGGCCGCTACCGCTGCGCCAGCGTTCAGAGCTGGGCGACCTGAACGGCGAGGGGTCCAATGGGCCAGGGGCGAGTGGACCCTCCCACACCGCCGAGGGCAGCGCTCCTGAGCGACTGAAGTCGAGGCACCGCAGGTCAGGCACGCCGCGAGCCATGGCGAGCAGGCAGAGATGCGGCTCCTTCTCACGGTCCCAGAAGGTCCGGCGAATGACCTCCTGAGCTCCGGCCGCGAGGCCGAACTCCTCACCGAAGTGTTCGTCCTGCCGGGTGCGACCGAACCCCGAGTGAGCTGCCAGGGACGCGTTGCGGGAGCTCGCGGGGCGGGCGGCCGCCACAGACCCTGAGTCCTGTTCGGCCGGTGACATCTGCACGGTCCTCACCCGGCCGTGACCACGGGCCGCGCCGGGGCCGGGACGAGCCGGGGAACGAGCCGCACGTAGGCGACCATGCCGAGGACCTCGACGAGGGTCTGGGTGACCACGACCACCGCGGCGACCGCGAGGTCGTCCGGCAGGGCCAGGGCCAGGGGCAGGACGACGAGGGAGTTGCGGGTGGCTCCGGTGAAGACCACCGCCCGTGACGCGGCGGTGTCCAGGCGGAACAGGCGGGCGACGCCACGACCCGCGAACGCCATCACCACCAGGAAGGCGGCGTAGAAGGGGACGACGGCGGCGACATCGCCGAGGCTGCCGCCCAGCTTGGGGAGCTGGGAAGCCACGACCGTGATCAAGGTGGCGGCCATCAGCGGCACCATCGTCGTGGTGGCCGCCCGGGACACCGTCCGCCCGACCGGGCGTCGGGCCGCCCACGCCTGCAGGGCCAAGGCCAGGGCCAGCGGGATGACGATCAGGACGAGGAAGGCCTCCAGGAACGGGCCTGCGTCGACCACCTCCCCCAGGCCGGAACCCATGAAGAGGTACAGGAAGACGGGAAGCAGCAGCATCTGCGCGACCAGCAGCACGGGCGTGGCGGCGAGCAGGCGGCGGCTGTCGGCACCGGCGAGGCCGCTGAAGACGATGACGTAGTCCACGCACGGGCACAGCAGCACCAGCAGGACGCCCAGGCGCACCGCCTGATCGGCGGGCAGGAACGCGAACATCGCGGCCACGACGAGCGGTACGACGACGAAGTTGACCACCAGCGCGGCCCCCATGAACCTGCCGTCACGCAGCGACCTCACCAGGTCGCCCGCAGGGACCTGGAGGAAGGTGACGAAAAGCAGCGCACCCAACACCGGGTTGATCGCGTACTCCAGGCCGGGCCCGGCGGCCGGAGCAGCCCAGCCCAGAAGGGCGCCCAAGGCCAGGGCGGCCAGGTAGATCGCGATCTGGTGGTCCTCCATACGCTGGACCAGTCCGCCCTGTGCCGTGGACATGTTCCGCAGTCCTTCTGTTCGTACGCCGTGACCGGAACCCGGTCCGGACCGGCATCAACGAGGGAAGCCGGCTCCTGACCCATTCTCCCGGCGCGTGGGAAGGCCCAGGTCCACGGGGCCGCTCCGATCACTGCGGCAGGCTGCAACCTTGCGTCGGCGCAGCAGCAGCCGTACGGCGGCTCCGAGCGCGGGCACGATGCCCTCAGCGGGTGAGTTGCCGCAGGTCCAGGGGCATTCTCCAGAGGTTGCGGCGATGTGCCGCCTCGAACTCCTCCTGGAGAGGAAGCGGGGGAACGGTCAGGACGGGGCAGGCCGCGTGCGCGAGGCAGTACCGGGCCACCGAGGGGCGGACGAGGCGGCGCAGACCGGATCGCGACCCTGTGCCCACGACGAGGAGGTCCTCGGGGTCACGGGCCGTGTCCACCAGGGCTGCCCCCGCAGTGGCCCGTACCGTGAGGCCCGCGAGCGTGACGCCGGGCTTGTCGGCGCCGAAAGCGGTGTCCAGGGTCTCGCGCAGCCGTTCCACCGCGCCGGTACGGCAGTGCGCCAGGGCCGAGACGTCGCAGGAGGTGCGGCTTCCGAGTTCGCCGCCCGGCGCCTGCCAGGCCAGTACTGCCCACAGCTCCGCTTTCCGTGCGTGTGCTTCGGCAGCGGCCCGGTGCAGAGCCGCGAGACTGCCCAGGGTTCCGCTGACACCGACCACGACCTTCGGCACAGATCCTCCTTCTCCGCGCTTGTCCGCGTCGTCCATCCAAAGCCAGAAATGACGCACGAGACGGTTTTGCTGACGGCCTTCTGACGTGCGAAACCATGACCCTGACGGGTCTCTTACACCTCCCGCCCCTCGGTCGTCAGTGACCCGTATGAAACCGGCCCGCGGCCGTCAAGGTCCCGTCAAGGGTTGGCCATGGGCGTGCAGATCGGGGGATAGCTTCGGTGTCGCGCCCCGGATTGCCTCCCCGCAAGCGGGGCGTCACCTGCGTTTCGTGGTTCCCCGAGGAGGGCCCATGTGCTTGTTCCAGTACGACGACGATCCGGAGCCTGAGGAACAGGTCCCGGCCGGACCCCTGTACGTCCCGGTCCGGCCGGGAACGGCGGAGGTGGTGGTACGCCTCCTCCGCACCCCGCTGGGCGCGCGCACCGCGGTCGGCTTCACCGGCCCGGAGCAGTTGGGCGCCGTGTTCGGTGCGGAGCAGCCCTGGATCCGGCTGTCCGAGGCCGCGCTCCGGTCGATGACCGAGCCGCTCGGAGTGTCGTTGCTGACCATCGACCCCACCTTCACCGCGCCCGCGGTCACCGGCGCCGCTGCCTCCCGCCCGGTGGCGGTTCCGGCCGCGGTCTCGGCCGTGCGCGGTGCCACCGCTGCCCGGACCGCCTGAGGGAGAGAGGGACGAGCACGATGACCACAGCAGTCATCCCCGACGTCGAGCCGGCTGCGGACGACCTGTCGGTCTGGCCGGCTTCCACGACCCGGCTCACGGACGGCGACCTCGCCGTCGGCGCAGTGGCCCTCCGCGACATCGCCGAACGGTTCGACACCCCCGCGTACGTCCTGGACGAGGGCGAGGTGCGCGAGCGCTGCCGGACGTACCGGGACGCGTTCCCGGAAGCCGAAGTCCTCTACGCCGGCAAGGCGTTCCTCTCCCGCGCGATGGTGCGCTGGGTCCAGGAGGAGGGGCTGGGCCTGGACGTGTGTTCCGCGGGCGAGCTGGAGCTCGCCGTCACCGCCGGTTTTCCGCCCGAGCGGATCGTGCTGCACGGCAACGCCAAGTCGCCGGGCGACATCGCCAGTGCGCTGCGGCTGGGCGTCGGCCGGATCGTGATCGACAGTCCGTCGGAGATCGCCCGGATCGCCGCCGCCGTCGGGCTGGGAGGACCTCAGAAGGTGATGGTGCGGGTGGTGCCGGGCGTCTCCGCCGGCGGCCACGACAAGATCCGTACCGGTACGGACGGCCAGAAGTTCGGTCTTCCCCTCGCCGACGGGTCCGCGCAGCACGCCGTGACGAGGATCCTGGGACAGCCGCAGCTGGCACTGACGGGGCTGCACTGCCACATCGGCTCGCAGATCACCACGGTCAAGTCGTACGTGGTGGCGTTGCGCCGCATGGTGGGGCTGATGGCCCGCATCCGCGACACCAACGGCGTCGTCCTGCCCGAGCTGGACATGGGCGGTGGCCACGGCATCCCGTACCGGCCCGGCGAGCCCGCCCTCGACATCACCGCGCTCGCCCGGAGACTGCGTACCGAGCTCGTGCAGAGCTGCGCGGCCGCTGGCCTGGCCGAACCGCGGCTGGTCATCGAGCCGGGGCGTGCCGTTGTCGGACCGGCGGGGATCGCCCTGTACCGGGTCCTGGCCGTCAAGCACACCGGTGACACGGTGTTCGTGGCCGTCGACGGGGGCATGAGCGACAACCCGCGCCCCGCCCTGTACGGGGTGCGGTACGCGCCCCGCCTCGTCGGCCGCACGTCGACGGCCGATGCACGCAGGACGACCGTCGTGGGCCGTCACTGCGAGGCCGGAGACGTGATCGCCGCCGATGTGGAGCTGCCCGCTGACGTCCGCCCGGGCGACCTGATCGCGGTACCGGTGGCGGGGGCGTACCAGCTGTCCATGGCCTCCGGCTACAACATGGTGGGCCGGCCCCCGGTGGTCGCGGTCCGCGACGGCACGGCCCGGCTCCTCGTCCGGCGGGAAACCTTGGACGACTTCCGCAGTCGGGACGTCGGCGCGTAGCAGGTGTCAAGGCCTGTAAACGAGCTCGATCAGGATCGCAGCGATGACTGCCCAGACTCCGATGCCCAGCAGCCACAACAGGTCAAGGGCTGCACCGGTGACGACGAGGGTCAGTCCGACGGCGCCGAGGGCGTACATGGTTCGGCGGATGGGTCGATCGGAAGCGATCATAGTGACAGCATCCCGTCGGCGCCCCGCTCATGCGAGGTGCCGACGGGATTCCTGGCGTTCTCCATACGGGGCGCTGTCAGCCCGCGTGGACGTGGGGACGCCTGCTGCGGTCCGGTTCGGCCTCGCGGATGACTTCGCGGGTGACGGGGGCGACCTCGCCGACGCCGAAGAGGAAGAACCTCAGGAAGTTGGCCAGCGGGTTGCCCTCGGTCCACTCGAAGTAGATGTGCGGGCGCTGCCCCGTCTCGTCCCGCACGTGGAGCAGCAGGGCCGCGAGGGCGTTGGGCACGGACGAGGACTCGAGTGAGAGCACGCGGTAGCGGTCGTGCATGACCTCGCCCTTGACCCTCAGACCGGCCTCGAACTCCGACGGGTCGAGGACGGTCACTTCGACGAACACGAAGTCGTCACCGTGCGGGATGTCGTTGTCGCTGCGAATCTGGTCGATCTTGTCGCGGTACTCGGCCTTGTCCCGGTTGTCCGGCTCGTTGGCGATGAAGCGGATGGTGCGGGTGGCGGTGTCCCGGACGAATCGCTGGGCCATGTCGTCGAGCTCGACGTGCGTGACGCGGAGCTCGAACACGCGGGCAAGGCGGGACAGCAGGGACAGGGCCATGATGCCGGCGATGAAGCAGGCGCCGATCTTCACACCGTCGGGGCGCTCGATCACGTTCACGGCTGTCGTATAGATGAAGATGGCCGAGATGACGCCGAACGCGATGGTCCAGCCGCGCTCTCGTGCCCGGTGCGCGGCGATGGTCACGGCAACGGCCGCCGAGGTGATCAGGACGAGCACGCCGGTGGCGTAGGCGCCGCCCTGCGCGTCCACGTCCGCGTTGAAGATCCAGGTCACGAGGAAGGCGATCAGGGTGAACACGATCACCATGGGCCGCAGGGCCCGGGCCCAGTGCGGGGCCATGCCGTAGCGGGGCAGGTAGCGCGGCATCAGGTTCAGCAGGCCGGCCATGGCCGAGGAGCCCGCGAACCACAGGATGAGGATGGTTGAGATGTCGTAGACCGTGCCGAACGCCGAGCCGAGGTACTCGTGCGCGAGGTAGGCCAGGGCACGCCCGTTGGCCTCGCCGCCGGACTTGAACTCGTCCGCCGGGATCAGCAGCGTGGTGATGAAGCTGGAGCAGATCAGGAAGACGCTCATGATCACCGCGGCGGTGGTCAGCAGCTTCCTCGTCCCGCGGATCCGTCCGGCCGGCTTGTCCGGGTCGTCGCCCGGGTCGCCCTGGACGTGGGGCATCACGGCCACGCCGGTCTCGAACCCGGACAGGCCCAGTGCCAGCTTGGGGAAGACCACCAGTGCGACGGCGATCATCATGACCGGGTTGCCGTAGTCGGTGGTCAGCGCGTTGGTCCAGTTGGTGATCACCTCCGGATGGGCGGCCACCTGCCACAGGCCGACCGCGACGACGACCGCGTTGAGCAGCAGGTACGAGGCCACGAGGGCCACGGCCAGGCCGATCGCCTCGCTGAAGCCCTTGAGGAACACTGCCCCGAGGAGCGCGATCAGGATCAGGGTGATCAGCACCTCGTGCCCGTGCAGGGTGCTGGTGAGGTGCGGGTTCTCCACCATGTGCGCGGTGGCGTCGGCGGCCGACAGGGTGATGGTGATCAGGAAGTCGGTCGCGGCGAAGCCGAGGAGGGTGAGGACGAACAGCTTGCCCTTCCAGAACGACAGCAGCCGCTCCAGCATCGCGATCGAGCCCTCGCCGTGCGGGCTCTCCTTGGCGACCCGGCGGTAGACGGGCAGGGCGCCGAACAGGGTGAGCAGTACCAGGACGATCGTCGCCACGGGCGAGAGCAGCCCGGCCGCGAGTGCCGCGATGCCGGGCTGGTAGCCGAGGGTGGAGAAGTAGTCGAGACCGGTCAGGCACATCACCCGGTACCAGGGCTTGCCCTCGTGCGCGGTCTCCGGGTGCTGTTCCTGTTTGTGACGGCGGTCGGTCAAGCCTTCCAGCAGCCACGCGCGCAGGCGCGTGGAGCGGGCAGGGGTGGCCATCGTGGGGCGCTCCTGTCGTACGGCACAGATTCAGCCATCGACGTGGACGGCTGGGCCAGCGTACGCGGCGAAGACTCGGCCAGTACGCCTATATCCTCGTCTGACGAAATCCTGACGCGCTCTTAACGCATTCCCTTCCGGTGGCGTAGTGGCGCACTCGCGCCGGCGACAGAACCCGCCTGCCAGGCGAGTGCGGCGGTGCCGATGCGAAGGGAAGGCCGCGCCGCCGCGGCAGCACTCGGCCTCCACGGCGGTCCGTCCCCGGTGGTCACGCATCCCAGGTGACCGGGAGGCTCTTCACCCCGTAGATGTCCGCGGTCTCAGGGCGCAGGGCAACATCTTCTGCCGGAACGGCCAGGCGTAGCGTGGGGAAGCGCCCCAGCAGCGCGGAGAACGCGACCCGCATCTCGATGCGGGCCAGCTGCGCACCCAGGCACAGGTGGATGCCGTGCCCGAAGGCCAGGTGCCCGCCGTCCTGCCGGTGGATGTCGAGCACGTGGGGATCGGCGAAGCGCTCGGGGTCTCGGTTGGCGGTGTTGTACGACAGGACGACCGTCGTGCCGGCCTCGATGGTCTGGCCGCCCACCTCGACGTCCTCCAGCGCCGTCCGGTGGAACGTCTTGGCGACGCTCAGATACCGCAGCAGCTCCTCCACGGCCTGGTCGATGAGCGCGGGCTCGGCGCGCAGGGCTGCCAGCTGTGCCGGGTTCTGCAGCAGTGCGAAGGTGCCGAGGGACAACATGTTCGCGGTGGTGTCGAATCCGGCCGCCAGCAGGATCAGGCTGATCCCCTTCAGCTCCTCATCGGTCAGGTCGCTGTCGGTGAGTTCGCTGAGCACGTCGTCAGTGGGGTTCGCGCGCTTGGCGGCCACCAGCTGCGCAAGGTACTCCTGGGTCGCGGTGTAGGCCGCTATCAGCTCCTCGTCGCTCGTCCCCCCGCTCATGAACGTGTCGATCTGCTCCTGGAAGGAATCCCGGTCCTCGTACGGCACCCCCAGCAGCTCACAGATGATGATGGTGGGGATGGGCTTGGCGAACGCGGTCACCAGGTCCGCTGCCGACCCGGCCTCCTCCATGGCGTCCAGGCATTCGGCGGTGATCTGCTCGATCCGTTCGGTGAGCAGACGCATCCGCCGCGCCGTGAACTTGCCCACCAGCGGCTTGCGATAGCGGCTGTGCTGCGGATCGTCCATGAGGAGGAACTCACCGGGCGGCGCCGGGGGGAGCTCGAAGTCGACCACGTTCATGAGCTCCTTGCGCGAGCTGAACCGCGAGTCGGCCAGCACCGACCTGACCAGGTCGTATCCGGTGATCAGCCAGCCAGGTTTCCCACCGGGGTGGGTGTAGCGACTGATGGGGCCATGCCCGCGGGCTTCGGTCAGCTCAGCCGGCGGGTCGAAGGGACAGCCGGTCTGACGCTCCGTCGGCAGCGTCGTGACGGTGTGGAGGGACTCGCTCATGACCATTCCTCGTCTCGCGACATCACGTGTTTGACACACGCCGAAAGCTACGTTGCGTTCAGAATTCCGTCAATTGCATGCAGGGCGTATCCCCAGATAGATGACGGTAAATTGATGCAATGACGCTGATGGTGAATGCAATTCCGCGTTGCAATGAATGCGGGCGAAGGCAATACTGACGGCATGCCAGGAGGACGGTTGACCCAGCAGGAACGCCAGCGCATCGCGGCCGGACTCGCCGGCGGGCTCTCCTACGCCGAGATCGCCAGGCGGCTCGACCGGCCGACCTCGACGATCAGCCGGGAGGTCGCGCGCAACGGCGGCCCCAGCGGCTACCGGCCGCAGCAGGCGCACCGGGCGACGATCCAGCGGGCGCGGCGTGACACACCGACACCTTTGCGCACGGCCGGAGCGGCGCCGAGCGGCGCGGTGGAAGAGGAGATCATCGAGCTGGCGGTCAGGTCGGGTATGCCGAGGATGACAGCGCGCGTACACGTCGACCTGCTGCTGTCCGAGGACGGCAGGCGCACCGCGGCCGAGTTGACCCGCCGGCTGAAGGTCAGCCCGGCCTCCGTCTCCGTGGCCGTGAACTCCCTCGTCCAGCACGGGTACGTCCGACGGGAGCGCGATCCACGGCGGCGTCGCGACATCTACGTGGTCGACGACGAAGCCTGGTACCACTCGATCGTGATCAGCTCGCGGCAGACGCTCGAGTCGGCCCAGGCAGCCATGGCGGCGGCCGAGGTGCTCGGGCTCGACAGACCCGTGGGACAGCGTCTGGCAAAGGCAGGTACGTTCCTGGAGCGGGTCGTCCTGGACATGATGGAGTCGGCCGACCGCTGGCGCCCCTTCCTGAGGTAACGGGTTTCAGCCCGGGGGCCGAAGTGTCCCGGTGGGCGATCTCAAGGACTCGTACGACTGCACGGCAGACCCCCGACGGGATTCATCCGAGTCCGGGAAGGGTGGACACGACGAGGTCGATGAGCTTGATCCCGACGAAGGGGAGGATCAGGCCGCCGAGGCCGTAGACGGCGAGGTTGCGGCGCAGCAGGTCGTGGGCGGAGGCGGGCTTGTAGCGGACGCCGCGCAGGGCGAGCGGGATGAGCGCGATGATGATCAGCGCGTTGAAGATGATCGCCGAGGTGATCGCCGACTGCGGGCTGTGCAGGCCCATGATGTTCAGCGCCTCCAGGCCCGGGTAGGCCGCGGTGAACATCGCCGGGATGATCGCGAAGTACTTCGCGACGTCGTTGGTGATGGAGAAGGTGGTCAGGGCTCCGCGGGTGATCAGGAGCTGCTTGCCGATCTCGACGATGTCGATGAGCTTGGTGGGGTTGGAGTCGAGGTCGACCATGTTCCCGGCCTCCTTGGCGGCAGAGGTGCCGGTGTTCATGGCCACACCGACGTCGGCCTGGGCGAGGGCGGGCGCGTCGTTGGTGCCGTCGCCCGTCATCGCGACCAGCTTGCCGCCCGCCTGCTCCCGCTGGATGAGGGCCAGTTTGTCCTCCGGGGTGGCTTCGGCGAGGTACTCGTCGACGCCGGCCTCGGCGGCGATGGCGCGGGCCGTGAGCTCGTTGTCGCCGGTGACCATGACCGTACGGATGCCCATGCTGCGCAGCTCGGCGAAGCGCTCCCGGATGCCGTCCTTGACGACGTCCTTGAGGTGGATGATGCCGAGGACCCGCGGCCCCTCCCAGTCGTGGACGGCCACCAGCAGCGGCGTACCGCCGGACCGGGCGATGTGCTCGGACCAGGCGGCGGCTTCGGCCTGGACCGTTCCGCCGCGCATCGCCACCCAGTCCATGACCTGGGCGGCCGCGCCCTTGCGGATGGCGACGCCGGCGCCGTTGTCCCAGCGCAGGTTGACCCCGCTCATCCGGGTACGGGCGCTGAACTCGGTGAAGCGCGGGTTGGCGAGCTCGTGTTCAGCCGGGGGCGTGAGTCCGTACCGGGCGGCGAGCTCGACCACCGACCGGCCCTCCGGCGTCTCGTCGGCGAGGGAGGAGAGCTGGGCGGCGTCCGCCAGCTTGCCGTGGTCGACGCCCGGCAGCGGGATGAACTCGGCGGCCTCCCGGTTGCCGTGGGTGATGGTGCCGGTCTTGTCGAGGAGGAGCGTGTTCACGTCGCCGGCCGCTTCGACTGCCCGGCCCGACATGGCCAGGACGTTGCGCTGGACGAGGCGGTCCATGCCGGCGATGCCGATCGCGGAGAGCAGGGCGCCGATGGTGGTGGGGATCAGGGTGACGAGCAGGGCGACCAGGACGGTGGTCGACTGGGCCGCCTTCGCGTAGGCGGCCATCGGTTCGAGGCTGACGACGATCAGGATGAAGATGACGGTGAGCGCGGCCAGCAGGATGTTGAGGGCGATCTCGTTCGGGGTCTTCTGCCGGGAGGCGCCCTCGACCAGGCGGATCATGCGGTCGATGAAGCTGTCCCCGGGGCGGGAGGTGACTCGGATGACGAGCGAGTCCGACAGAACGGTCGTGCCGCCCGTGACGCCCGACCGGTCGCCGCCCGACTCCCGCAGGACGGGAGCCGATTCGCCGGTGACGGCGGACTCGTCCACCATCGCGGCCCCGTCGACCGCGTCGCCGTCGGCCGGGATCATCTCGCCCGCCTCGACGAGCACGAAGTCGAACGGCTGGAGTTCGGCGGGGGTGACCACCTCGGTCTCCGCGGTGCGCAGGTTCGTGCCGTACGTCCAATGCCGCAGGCGCACGGCGACCGTGTCGGTACGGGCCTTGCGCAGTGAGGCGGCCTGGGCGCGGCCGCGGCCTTCGGCCACCGCCTCGGCGAAGTTGGCGAACAGGACGGTCAGCCACAGCCAGACGCTGATCACCCAGGTGAACACGGACGGGTGGATCAGGGCCGAGAGCGTCGTCAGCACGGATCCCACCCCCACGACGAACAGAACGGGCTTCTTGACCAGTTCGCGAGGGTGGAGTTTGGCGACGGCCTCCCGCGCGGAGACCGCGAGTTGTCCGGGCTCCATCATGTTGGCCCGGCCGGGACGCCTGCGGGGCGGCCGGGTAACCGGAGACTGCGGCGGAGTCCCGAGACCCGGGGGAACGTGCTGCGCGGCGGCGGAAGACATCGAAAGACCTTCTCAGCGGAGTCGGCAGGGCAGGCGTCCCCTGCCCGCACGGCGGCGGACAGGGGACGCGGACTGCGCAGTGGATGGGCGCTGCCGGGACCGTTCACATGGAGCCCCCTCGGCCGTCGTCATGCGGGTCGGGGTCTCCGGCAGCGCAACAGGCAGAAAGCTACTGCCCGTTTCCCCTCAACCACCGTTTCCAACTGGGGAATTGGCATCTTCTTGACGGCGGCGCACGGGATGCGTCAAACCGCCGTCAAGAGCGCGTCAGCGGGCGTCGGCGGTGATGCGGAAACGCAGTCGGCAGATCACGGCGTCGGTGTCGCGGCGTACGGCGTGGGCGACGACGGCGCCGCGCTGGTTCTGCAGGATCCGCTGCCAGAGACGGTCGGGCTCGGTCTCCGGGATCAGGACGGTCACCTGGGCGCCGGGATGCTCCCGTGTCAGGTCCCGGACGTAGCCGGAGACGGGCCGGCCGAGCGAGCGGCTCGGGGAGGACAGTTCCACGAGCTCGACGCCCGGGTTCCACAGCTCCCAGTCGCGGCGCAGCGCCTCTGCCGCCTGCCGGTCCTCGGGGGCCGAGTGGGTGACGGTCACCGCGAGGACCTCGTCGCCGAGCGAGCGGGCCGCGGTCAGGGCCCGGCAGGTCAGCAGCGACAGTCCCGACACGGGGACGACGACCAGGGAGCGGGAGCGGTGCGGGACCTGCGGGACGCGGCCCAGTTCCAGGCGCTCGCCGATCTGCCTGTACGCGCGGTGGACCCGCTCGAAGGCGAGGACGAGCAGCGGCAGGGCGACGACGATCAGCCAGGCGCCCTCGGTGAACTTGGTCGCGGTCACCACGACCGCCGACACGCCCGTCAGCAGCGCGCCGAAACCGTTCAGAGCGGCCTTCGCCTGCCAGCCCTTGGGTCGTTCCAGCGACCAGTGCCGGACCATGCCGACCTGGCAGATGGTGAAGCCGACGAAGACGCCAATGGCGAAGAGCGGGACGAGGGTGTTGGTTTCGCCGCCGGAGAACAGCAGCAGGGCGGCGGACACGGCGGCCAGGGCGAGCACGCCGTGGCGGTGGACCTGGCGGTCGGCCTTGAGCGCGAAGAGGTGCGGCAGGTAGTTGTCCCGGGCGAGCAGGCTCATCAGGACCGGCAGGCCGCCGAAGGAGGTGTTCGCGGCGAGGGCGAGCAGCACCATGGTGGCGAACTGGACGACGTAGAAGGCCGCGTTGTGGCCGAAGGACGCGTCCGCGAGCTGCGCGAGGACGGTGACGCCCTCCACCGGCTGGAGGTGGAAGCGTCCGATCAGGATGGACAGGCCGAGCAACATCACGCCGAGCAGGGCACCGAGGGCGACCTCGGTGCGCTGGGCCCGGCGGGCGGCCGGCGCCCGGAAGGACGGGACGGCGTTCGCGACGGCCTCCACACCGGTCAGCGCGGAACAGCCGGCGGCGAACGCTTTGAGCAGCAGCAGGGCTCCCACGGTGGTGGCGCCCTCGCCGAGGGCGGAGGCGTGTCCCGCGGCGGACTCGGTGCTCACCGGTCCGTCCCGGAACAGGCCGACGGTGATCATCGCCAGGATCGAGCCGACGAACACGGCGGTGGGCACGAGGAACGCCTTGGCCGAGTCGACCACCCCGCGCAGGTTCACGGCGGTGACCAGGACGAGCACGCCGAGGCAGATCCACACCCGCTCCGCGTACAGCTCGGGGAACGCGGACGTCAGGGCCGCGACGCCGGCGGTGACGGACACCGCGACGTTCAGTACGTAGTCCAGGATCAACGACGCGGCGGCGACCAGGCTGGTGCGGCGGCCGAGATGGCGCTTGGCGACGGCGTAGGAGCCGCCGCCGTCCGGGAACGCAGCGATCACCTGCCGGTACGAGGCCACCAGCACGGCCAGCAGCGCGGCCATCGCAAGGGTGACGGGAAGGGTGAAGCCGAGTCCGTACGCGCCGGCCGCTGCCAGCACGAGCACGATCGACTCGGGCCCGTACGCGACGGAGGCCATGGCGTCCAGCGACAGGGCGGCCAGTCCCTGGAGCGCGGTCAGCTTGTGCCGCTCCCCCGCCCCGCTCGCGTCCCGCGCGCCGGTATCAGGGGGCTCCTCCTGGCCCGCACCCTGTCCGGCCGCAGTCGGTTCACCTGTGTGTATGGCCATGTCGCCGATTCCTCCGAGTGAGCAAAGTGAGGACAGCGTCGGGGCCGCGCGGGGCGCAAACCAGCATTCTTGGCGGGATCCATACGCCCACCGCCCCACTCTTCACGCACTCCATACGCCGGAACCGGAACGCCATATGGGAAGCGTCAAGACCCCGCCGGTGCACGCGGCTTCCCCGTCGGCCAGGGACACAGTTGATGTGGATGCACCTGATCCGACCCGAGGGGTTCCCGCACCACGGGTCACGTCATCGGACAGGAGGCGCCACATGTCCGGGTACCGCTTCCACAGTGGGCTCGTCATGGCTGCGGCCTTGGCAGCACCCTTCGCAGTGGCTCTCGCGCTCGTGCCCTTCCGTACCGATCTCTCGGCGACGAACGCCGCTCTGATCATGGTCGTGTCGGTGGTGGCCGTCGCCGCCGTGGGCACCCGGGCGGCCGGCGCGGTCGCCGCGCTGTCGGCGGCCGCCTGGTTCGATTTCTTCCTCACCAGGCCCTATCAGCGCTTCACCATCGCTGACCGCGACGACATCGAGACCGCCGTCCTCCTGCTCGTCGTCGGCTTGATCGTCTCCCAGCTCGCAGTGCGGGTCCGTCGGCTCCGGGCAGTGGTGGTCACCGACTCCGCCCATCTGGCCCGGCTTCAGGAGACCGCCCGTCTGGCCGAATGCGGAGGCTCGCCCGAGGCCGTGGTGGAGCACGTCCGGAGGGAACTCGTCGATCTGCTCGGGCTGCGCGGCTGCCGCTTCGAGTACGGCAGCCTGATGGGCCGCCTGCCCCGCCTGGAGCACGACGGCGGCCTCTGGCTCCGCAGCGGTGCCCGGGTCGTCGAGTACGCCACGTGGCCCGACGGCGAAACCGAACTGCGTGCCGTCGGCGGTGGTCACTACTACGGCCGGTTCCTCCTCGACCCGGTTCCGGGCCGTCCCCTGCCTCCGGAGGAAGCCCGGCTGGTCGCCGTCGCCCTTGCCGCCCAGGCTGGCGCGGCCCTGGACACGGCGGGTCTGGCCCGGACGGGATGAAAGCCGCACTTCGCCGCCGGTCACAGCGATCGCCGTAAGGAGTGCGTTAAAGGTTCCCGTGCCCCCGTATGGACCTCATCAAGGTCTCTTAACGCGGAGGGCGACTCACGGTTTGCTCTGTCTCGGCCACTCCGGCCGATTCCATCTCATCACTTCATCAGGAGCTCACGATGGCCGACCTGGCCTTCGTCCTCACCACGGTCGCGATCTTCGCGCTGGTGGGTCTCATCGCCAAGGGGGTGACCAAGCTGTGACCGTCGAGAACATCGTCGGCCTCGTCGTGGCCGTCGCCCTGCTCGGTTACCTCGTCCTCGCCCTCGTCAAGCCGGAGAGGTTCTGAGTCCCGATATGAGTCCCCAGATCGCTGGTGTGCTCCAGCTGCTCGCGCTGATCGCCGCGCTCGCGCTGGCCTACCGTCCGCTCGGCGACTACATGGCCCGCGTCTACTCCTCCGAGAAGCACTACGCACCGGAGAAGTGGATCTACAAGGCCATCGGCGCCAACCCGTCCGCCGAGATGCGCTGGCCCGCCTACCTGCGCGGCGTCCTGGCCTTCTCGGCCGTGAGCGTCCTCTTCCTCTACGCCCTCCAGCGGCTCCAGGGCTCGCTGCCCGGCTCGCTCGGCTTCGCCTCGATCGACCCGGACCAGGCGTTCAACACCGCCGCCTCCTTCGTCGCGAACACCAACTGGCAGTCGTACTACGGCGAGCAGGCCATGGGCCACGTCGTGCAGACCGGCGGCCTCGCGGTGCAGAACTTCGTCTCCGCCGCCGTCGGCATGGCCGTGGCGGTGGCCCTCGTACGGGGCTTCGCCCGGTCCCGCACCGGCGAGCTCGGCAACTTCTGGGCCGACCTGGTGCGCGGCGTCTTCCGGATCCTGCTGCCGATCTCCGTGATCGGCGCGATCATCCTCGTCGCCTGCGGCGCGATCCAGAACTTCGCCGGGATCCACGAGGTCGGGCAGTTCATGGGCGGCACCCAGCAGTGGAACGGGGGCGCGGTGGCCTCGCAGGAGGTCATCAAGGAGCTGGGCACCAACGGCGGCGGCTACTTCAACGCCAACTCCGCCCACCCCTTCGAGAACCCCACCCCCTTCTCGAACCTGTTCGAGATCTTCCTGATCCTGGTCATCCCGTCCGCGCTGACCCGGACCTTCGGCAAGATGGTCGGGTCCGTGCGTCAGGGTTACGCGATCCTCGCGACCATGGCGATCATCTGGATCGGCTTCACCGCGCTGATGATGTGGACCGAGTTCGCCGGCAACGGCCCGGCCTTCGAGCTCGCCGGCGGGGCGATGGAGGGCAAGGAGACCCGGTTCGGCATCGGCGGCTCGTCGATCTTCGCCGTGGCCACCACCCTGACCTCCACCGGCGCGGTCAACTCCTTCCACTCCTCCTACACCGGCTTCGGCGGCGGCATCACCATGCTGGGCATGCAGCTCGGCGAGATCGCACCGGGCGGTGTGGGCTCCGGCCTCTACGGCATGCTGATCATGGCGATCATCGCGGTGTTCATCGCCGGCCTCATGGTCGGCCGCACCCCCGAATACCTGGGCAAGAAGATCGGCACGCGCGAGATCAAGCTCGCCGCCTGCTACATCCTCATCACCCCGGCGCTGGTGCTCTGCTTCACCGCCGCGGCCATGGCCCTCCCGACCCCGGGCAACTCGATGACCAACTCCGGCGCTCACGGTTTCTCCGAGATCCTCTACGCCTACACCTCCGGCGCCAACAACAACGGCTCCGCCTTCGCCGGCCTGAACGCCGACACGCAGTGGTTCAACTCGACCATCGGCATCGCCATGCTGCTGGGCCGCTTCCTGCCCATGGTGTTCGTCCTGGCCCTCGCCGGCTCGCTCGCCGGGCAGAAGCCGGTCCCGGAGACGGTGGGCACCCTGCGCACCGACAAGCCCCTCTACGCCGGCCTCCTCGTCGGAACCATCCTCATCATCACGGGTCTGACCTACTTCCCGGCCCTGGCGCTGGGTCCGCTCGCCGAAGGGCTGGCGTCATGACCTCCGAAGTCAAGAAGCAGGACACCATGCCCCCGGCCAAGGACACTGTCACAGCCACTCCCACCCGTGCCCCGCACCAGGATGTCCCCACCGGCCACAAGCCCGGCGGCGGCCGCGTCGGCGGCGGTCTCTTCGACCCCAAGCAGCTGCTGAAGTCCTTCCCGGACGCCGTGCGCAAGCTCGACCCGCGCGTGATGGTCAAGTCGCCGGTCATGTTCGTGGTCCTGATCGGCTCGGTGGTCACCACCGTCCTGGCGATCAAGGACCCGACGGACTGGTTCGGCTGGGCGATCACCGCCTGGCTCTGGCTGACGACGATCTTCGCCAACCTGGCGGAGGCCGTGGCCGAGGGCCGCGGCAAGGCCCAGGCCGACACCCTCCGCAAGGCCAAGACCGACACCGTCGCCCGCCGGCTCACCGCCGACGGCAAGGCCGAGGAGCAGGTCCCCGGCACCGATCTGAGGATCGGTGACCTGGTGGTCTGCGAGGCCGGCGACGTCATCCCCGGCGACGGCGACGTGGTCGAGGGCGTCGCGTCCGTGGACGAGTCGGCCATCACCGGTGAGTCGGCCCCGGTCATCCGGGAGTCCGGCGGCGACCGCAGTGCGGTCACCGGCGGGACGAAGGTCCTCTCCGACCGCATCGTCATCAAGATCACGACGAAGCCCGGTGAGACCTTCATCGACCGGATGATCAACCTGGTCGAGGGGGCCGCCCGGCAGAAGACGCCGAACGAGATCGCCCTCAACATCCTGCTGGCGTCCCTCACGATCGTCTTCCTGCTGGCCGTCGTCACCCTCCAGCCCTTCGCGATCTACGCGGGCGCCGAACAGTCGATGATCGTGCTGACCGCGCTGCTGGTCTGCCTGATCCCGACCACCATCGGCGCGCTGCTCTCCGCGATCGGCATCGCCGGCATGGACCGCCTGGTCCAGCGCAACGTCCTCGCCATGTCCGGCCGCGCGGTCGAGGCCGCCGGCGACGTCTCCACCCTGCTGCTCGACAAGACCGGCACCATCACCCTCGGCAACCGCCAGGCCGCCGAGTTCGTCCCCGTCAAGGGCACCACCGCGGCCGAGCTCGCCGATGCCGCCCAGCTGTCCTCCCTCGCCGACGAGACCCCCGAGGGCCGGTCCATCGTGGTCCTGGCCAAGGAGAAGTACGGGCTGCGCGAACGCCACCAGGGCGAGCTCGCCCACGCGGAATGGATCGCCTTCACCGCCCAGACCCGCATGTCGGGCGTGGACGTCGACGGCCGCAAGGTCCGCAAGGGTGCGACCGGGTCCGTCGTGGCCTGGGTGAACGAGCGCGGCGGCGAGGTCTCGGACGACGCCCAGACACTCACCGACACGATTTCGCAGGCCGGCGGTACGCCGCTGCTCGTCGCGATCGAGGACGAACAGGGCGCCCGTGTCCTCGGTGTCATCCACCTCAAGGACGTCGTCAAGGAGGGCATGCGCGAGCGGTTCGACGAGCTCCGCCGCATGGGCATCAAGACGGTCATGATCACCGGCGACAACCCGCTCACCGCCAAGGCCATCGCCGAAGAGGCGGGCGTCGACGACTTCCTCGCCGAGGCCACCCCCGAGGACAAGATGGCCCTCATCAAGCGCGAGCAGGCCGGCGGCAAGCTCGTCGCCATGACGGGCGACGGCACCAACGACGCGCCCGCGCTCGCCCAGGCGGACGTCGGCGTGGCCATGAACACGGGCACGTCGGCCGCGAAGGAGGCCGGCAACATGGTCGACCTCGACTCCAACCCGACCAAGCTCATCGAGATCGTCGAGATCGGCAAGCAGCTCCTGATCACCCGCGGAGCCCTGACCACGTTCTCCATCGCCAACGACGTCGCGAAGTACTTCGCGATCATCCCCGCGATGTTCGCCGTGGTCTACCCGGGCCTGGACAAGCTCAACATCATGGGCCTGGCCTCGCCGGAGTCCGCGATCCTGTCCGCCGTCATCTTCAACGCGCTGATCATCATCGCGCTCGTGCCGCTCGCCCTCAAGGGCGTGCAGTACCGCCCGACCAGCGCCGACAAGATGCTCCGCCGCAACCTCGGCCTCTACGGCCTCGGCGGCCTCATCGCCCCGTTCATCGGCATCAAGCTCATCGACCTGCTCATCTCCCTCATCCCCGGGATCGCGTGACCGTCATGAACACTTCCGTAGGCAACACAGCACGTCTGATCGGGGCGGGCTTGAGGGCCCTGCTCGTCCTGACGATCGTGTGCGGCGTGCTCTACCCTCTCGCCGTGACCGGGATCGCCCAGGCACTGTTCAACGACAAGGCCAACGGCTCGGAGATCAAGGACGGGAGCGGGCAGGTCGTCGGCTCCTCCCTCATCGGACAGACCTACAACCTGCCCAAGAAGGACCCCAACGACGCCGAAGAGGCGGCCAGGCCGGACTTGAAGTGGTTCCAGCCGCGCCCCTCCAACGGCCTCGGCTCCAACAGCGTCAACACCCAGTACTCCCTGATCCTCTCCGGCGCCACCAACCGGGCCGGCGACAACCAGGAGCTGATCAAGTGGGTCACCGACGCCAAGGCTGCCGTGGTCGCCGACAACTCCACCGCCACCTACAAGGTCAAGCCGCAGGACGTACCGGCGGACGCGGTCACCTCCTCCGGCTCCGGCCTGGACCCGAACATCTCCCCGGAGTACGCCGAACTCCAGATCCACCGGGTGGCTGAGAAGAACGGCCTGACCGTCGCCCAGGTGGAGAAGCTCGTCAAGGACAACACCGAGGGCCGCACCCTCGGCTTCATGGGCGAGCCCCGCGTCAACGTGCTGGAACTCAACACCGCCCTCAAGGCGCTGTCCAAGAACTGATGGTTCACCTCGCACGGACCGAGAGCCGGCAGGGCGCCGAGTTCCCCCAGCCACCGCTGGGGGCCCGCGGCGCCCCGCCGGTCTCTCCCGTGCTCGTATCGAAGGAAGGCTGCACACCGATGACCCGGGTGCTCGTGGTGGAGGACGATCCTCAGCTCGTCCGCGCACTCAAGATCAATCTCCAGGCGCGGAAGTTCGACGTCGAGGCGGCGTCCGACGGCGGCTCGGCCCTGCGGCTCGCCGCCGCCCGCAAACCCGATGTCATCGTCCTCGACCTCGGGCTGCCCGACATGGACGGCATCGAGGTCATCAAGGGAGTGCGCAGCTCCAGCAAGGTCCCGATCCTGGTCCTGTCCGCCCGGCACACGTCGGAGGACAAGATCCGGGCGCTGGACGCGGGCGCGGACGACTACGTCACCAAGCCCTTCAGCATGGACGAGCTCCTGGCCCGGCTGCGGGCGGCCACCCGCAGACAGGCGGAGCCGGACCGGCGGGCCGACGACGTCACCGTCATCACGACCGACGGGTTCAGCATCGACCTGCTGGCGAAGAAGGTGCGGCGCGGCGACCGCACCGTACGGCTGACCCCGACCGAATGGCACCTCTTGGAAATCCTCGTCACCCACCCCGGGCACCTTGTCTCCCAGCAGCAGCTGCTGCTGGAGGTCTGGGGGCCCACGTACAGCGAGAACACCAATTACCTGCGCGTCTACATGGCCCAGCTCCGGCGCAAACTGGAGGCGGACCCGTCCCACCCCCGGTACCTGATCACGGAACCGGGCATGGGTTACCGCTTCGAACCGTGACCGGCCCGCGGCCGGAACGGTTCCGGGACCACGCGCACAGACCTGTCAGCACACACGAGAAGTCGGCATCATGGGACGCGGAAAGCTCCGTATTTACCTCGGCGCGGCACCGGGCGTCGGCAAGACGTATTCGATGCTCTCCGAGGCACACCGTCGGATCGAGCGGGGCACCGACTGCGTCGTCGGCTTCGTCGAGCACCACAACCGGCCGCGCACCGAGGTGATGCTGCACGGCCTGGAGATGATCGAGCGGCGCGAGATCGAGTACCGGGGCAGCACCTTCACCGAGATGGACGTCGACGCGATCCTCGCGCGGCGTCCGGCCGTGGCACTCGTCGACGAGCTCGCGCACACGAACGTGCCCGGGTCCCGCAACGCCAAGCGGTGGCAGGACGTGGAGGAGCTGCTCCAGGCCGGGATCGACGTGGTCTCGACGGTCAACATCCAGCACCTGGAGTCGCTGGGCGACGTCGTCGAGACGATAACCGGGGTCCGGCAGCGGGAGACCGTCCCGGACGAAGTCGTCCGCCGGGCCGACCAGATCGAACTGGTCGACATGTCCCCGCAGGCCCTGCGCCGCCGCATGGCCCACGGCAACGTCTACAAGCCCGACAAGGTCGACGCCGCGCTCTCCAACTACTTCCGCCCCGGCAACCTCACCGCCCTGCGCGAGCTGGCCCTGCTGTGGACCGCCGACCGGGTCGACGAATACCTGCGCGAGTACCGCGGCGAGCACAACATCCGCACCACCTGGCAGGCCCGCGAACGCATCGTCGTCGGACTCACCGGCGGCCCCGAAGGCCGCACGCTCATCCGTCGCGCCGCACGCCTGGCCGAGAAGGGCGCCGGCGGGGAGGTCCTGGCGGTCTACATCGCCGCCAGCGACGGCCTCAGCTCGGCCTCGCCCAAGGAGCTGGCCGTCCAGCGCACCCTGGTGGAGGACCTCGGCGGCACCTTCCACCACGTCATCGGGGACAAGGTCTCCGACTCCCTCCTGGAGTTCGCCCGCGGGGTCAACGCCACGCAGATCGTGCTCGGCGTGAGCCGGCGCCGCTCCTGGCAGTACGTGTTCGGCCCGGGTGTGAGCGCCACCGTCGCCCGCGAGTCCGGCCCCGACCTGGACGTACACATCGTCACCCACGACGAGGCCGCCAAGGGCCGCGGCCTGCCGATCCCCCGTGGCGCCCGGCTGGGACGCTCCCGGATCATCTGGGGCTGGCTGACGGCCGTCGCCGGCCCGGCCCTGCTCACCCTGCTGCTCAGCCAGGTCGTTCCCGATCTCGGGCTCGCCAACGACATGCTGCTGTTCCTCACCCTCACCGTGGCGGCCGCGCTGCTGGGCGGGCTGCTCCCGGCACTCGCCTCCGTGGCCGTCGGCTCGCTCGTCCTGAACTACTTCTTCACCCCGCCCCTCCACCAGCTGACCATCTCCGACCCCCGCAACATCGTCGCCATCTCGATCTTCGTCGGTGTGGCGGTGTCGGTGGCCTCCGTGGTGGACCTGGCCGCCCGCCGCACCCACCAGGCCGCACGGCTGCGCGCCGAGTCCGAGATCCTCTCCGTCCTCGCCGGGAGTGTGCTGAGGGGCGAGGACTCCCTCGAGGCTCTGCTGGAACGGCTCCGCGAGACCTTCGCGATGGACTCCGTCGCCCTCCTGGAACGCTCGAGTGAGGTCGACTCCTGGACCACGGCGGCCGCTGTGGGCGACCAGCCCGTCGGCCGCCCGGATGACGCCGACGTGGACATGCCGATCGGGGAGAACATGTCCCTGGCCCTGTCCGGCCGCGTGCTACCCGCCGAGGACCGGCGCGTCCTCGGGGCCTTCGCCGCCCAGGCCGCCGTCGTACTGGACCGGCAGCGGCTGGTCGACGAGGCCGAGGAAGCCCGCCGACTGGCGGAGGGCAACCGCATCCGCACCGCCCTGCTGGCCGCCGTCAGCCACGACCTGCGCACGCCGCTGGCCGGCATCAAGGCCTCCGTCACCTCGCTGCGCTCCGACGACGTCGAATGGTCCGAGGAGGACAAGGCTGATCTCCTGGAAGGCATCGAGGACGGTGCGGACCGCCTCTCCGCCCTCATCGGCAACCTGCTCGACATGTCCCGGCTCAACACCGGCACCGTCGTACCGCTGATCCGTGAGACCGACCTCGACGAAGTGGTCCCGATGGCGCTGGGCGGCGTACCCGAGGACAGTGTGGAGCTCGACATCCCCGAAACGCTCCCCATGGTCGCCGTCGACCGGGGCCTGCTCGAACGCGCCGTCGCCAACATCGTCGAGAACGCCGTCAAGTACAGCCCCGCCGGCCGGCCGGTCCTCGTCTCCGCCAGTGCACTGGCCAACCGGGTGGAACTGCGCGTGGTGGACGGCGGCCCGGGTGTCCCGGACGAGGCCAAGGAGCGGATCTTCGAACCCTTCCAGCGCCACGGCGACGCCCCGCGCGGCGCCGGCGTCGGACTCGGCCTCGCCGTCGCCCGAGGCTTCACCGAAGCCGTCGGCGGCACCCTCACCGCCGAGGACACCCCCGGCGGCGGCCTCACCATGGTCCTCACCCTGCCCATAGCCGGAGACGGCCCTGCGGTGGCGGCGGAGCTCCCGACCTCAGCGGTTACCTGAAGAGCCGGCGAACAGGACGGCCGACAACACACGTGAGCCGTCCGGCCCGGTATCCCCACACCGGTCGCCGGACGGCTCATGTGTTGTGCGACGGGCATCCGGCGCGTGCTCGCTCCGAGTCCGGACCCCCCGGCCGGATCGTGCGTGCCGCCGGCGGTGTTCAGGTCACTCGCCGCTGGATACGTGCCACGGAACCGTCATTCCGTCACCGTCGCCACAGCAGTCTCACCTATATCAGCGCAGGTACATGACCGTCTTGACGTGTTCCTTCCGCGGCGGCACCCATCCTTGACGGACTCCTGATGGGTGTCCGAACTGCTGTTGCGCTGCGCAGCTTTCGCGCCATCAGAAGGTCATCAAGGACCTGCCAGGAGGCTTGCCGCCGCACATCGGATGCGCTGGGATGAGGTCATGAACAGCGGTCCGCGCTACGACGACCGGCCACCGAGTCAGGTGCCGCCGGCAGCGCACGCTGTCCCCGCAACCGTCTGACACCGACGCGCGCGTCTTCTCCGCGTACCCGCCCTCGGCCTTGCGCTTCCCGAAATGCCGCCGCCGGAGCTCCGTACGCGTCTCCCCTTCACCGCACGACTGAGCCGACGTCCCGCCTCACCCGCAACGGTGGGATCCGGTACGTCGGCCACGCCCGTTTCCAGGAAAGCGAGAATCCGCCATGCCTCCGTCCCTGCTCGGACGCACCGTCCTCGTCACCGGAGCCACCTCCGGCATCGGCCATGAGACCGCCCGACTGCTCGCCGAACGCGGCGCCACCGTGCTCCTGCACGGCCGTACTGCCGAGGAGGCCCGGGCCGCCGCGGACCGGCTGATCGCGGCGTCCGGCACCGACGCCTCCCGCCTGCGCCCCCTCGCCGCCGACTTCGTCCACCTGGGGGAGGTCGAGTCCCTCGCACGTACGGTGGTCCGGGAACACCCGCGGCTGGACGTGCTCGTGAACAACGCCGCCATCGCCGCGCCCGAGCGCCACACCGTCACGGCCGACGGCAACGAGATCGCCTTCCAGGTCAACTTCCTCGCCCACTACCTGCTCACGAACCTCCTCGAGGAAGCCCTGACCAGCGACCCGGGCGGGCGCGTCGTCAACGTCTCCTCCTCCCTCCACCGCACCGCCGCGATCCAGTGGAACGACCCCAACCGCACCCGCCGGTACGCCCGGCTGGCCGCCTACGCCCAGTCCCAGCTGGCGCTCACGATCTTCGCCGCGGACCCGCGGGTGACCGCCGTCTCCGTCAATCCCGGGACCTGCGAGACCGGCCTACTGCACCTGTACGGGTACCAGGGAGCACCCGCCGCCGAAGGCGCGCAGCACGTCGTACGGCTCTGCGACCCGGCAACCGAGATCGTCAACGGCGCCTACTACGACCGCTCCGAACACATGGCTCCGGCCGCCGCCGCGACCGAGGACCGCACCGTCAAGCGCCTCACCAAGCTCGCCGACCTCCTCGTCGGCCACACTTCTTGAAGGGATTCACCACGATGTCCAAGCGCGCCCGCAAGAAGCGAGCCCGTCGCAAGAAGGCCGCCAACCACGGCCGCAAGGCCGGCCAGCGCTAGCCTCCACCAGTTCCCGCCGCGGGGCGGCCCTCCTACCAGGGCCGCCCCGCACACGTTCCTGCATGCACCCTCCATCAGGTGCGGGCCCGGGTGCGGACCACGCCCAGCCAGCCACCCAGTCCGGCCAGTACCGCTGACAGCCCCGACACCACGGCCCACACCACAGGCGAATCGGCCTCACGCCAGTCCGCGTGGTCCAGGTTGGACAGGACCACGCACGCCTGCACACCGGCGAGGAAGACACCGCCGGACAGCAGAGCAGCGGCGGTCCCCGCCCTGAACCGCACGCTCGCGCCCACTCCGGCGCGCCGGCACACCAGCAGGACGACCAGCACGAGCACGGCCCACATCAGGCCCGGCAGCAGCGCCGCGGCCCAGAAGGGCATCGAGTCGTCGGGAGCACCCGCGCTGCCGTCCCAGTGGGTCGCCAGCCGGTCCGGCAGCCTGTTCCGCACGGCCCACGGCAGGCCGGTCACGGTGGTCAGGACCGCCACCGACCACACTCCGACGCTCCACCCGGCAACGCTTCTTCGCATCGGTCGATCCCCCATGGCCGCTCCCTCGTCCCACGCGGCCCGACAGTGAGCCGCTCTTCGCCGACCAGGCTTCCCGGCACACCACTTTCACCCTATCCGCCCAGCAGGACGGACGCAGTACGGGACGCCCGCAGGCGGAGGCACTCCGAGCCCGGTCGCCCGGCTGCCGACCCGACCGTCATGACCGCATACGGGTGTCGTCAAAGACGGGTGAGGCCCCTTGAGTCCGGTCCGGCAACGCAGTTGTATGGCTGACGTGAACAGCGGTCTGCGTCATGACGACCAGCCACCGTCATGGCGGAGCCGTGCCGGTGTCACGCCGGTGCCACCGGCCGGCCGCGCTGCTCATCCACCGGTGCGGTAGGGCTTGCTTCCCCGCGCCCTCCCTGCCCACGGCCGCTGACTGCCCGTCACCTCACCCGGCCGTGCCCCACCCGGGCACGCCCCGCACCATCAGGGGCGTGCCCGGGACTCGTTCCCTCAGCTCCACACCCATCGCCCGCACCTGCGCTGGTCGCACGTGCCCGTACCCAGGAAACGGACCATGTCGTCTGCCACCCTGTCCGGCCGCACCGTCCTGGTGACCGGAGCCACTTCCGGCATCGGCTACGAGACTGCACGGCACCTCGCCGAACGCGGCGCCACCGTCCTTCTCCACGGCAGGAACGCCGAAGAGGCCCAAGCCGCCGCAGCCGATCTCGCCTCGACTGCCGCCGAGTCCTCCACCTCGCAACTGGTGCCGGTGTCAGCCGACTTCAGCCGCCTGGAGGAGGTGGAGCGGCTCGGAAGGTTCGTGGCGGGTCACTACCCGCGCCTGGACGTACTGGTCAACAACGCGGGCATGGCCGCACCCGAGCGGCACACCGTCACCTCCGACGGCAACGAGATCGCCTTCCAGGTGAACTTCCTGGCCCACTACCTGCTCACCCATCTACTGGAGCCGGCCCTCACCTCCGAACCGGGCGGCCGCGTCGTCAACGTCTCCTCCGCCCTGCACCGGACCGGCTCCATCCAGTGGGCCGACCCCAACCGCACCCGCCGCTACTCCCGGCTCGCCGCATACGCGCAGTCGCAGCTGGCACTGACCGTTTTCGCCGCCGACCCCCGCGTCACCGCTGTCTCCGTCCACCCCGGCGTGTGCGACACGGGCCTGCTCCACCTGTACGGACACGAGGGCGCGACCCCCGCCGAGGGTGCCCGGCACGTCGTACGGCTCTGCGACCCGACCACCGAGATCGTCAACGGCGCCTACTACGACCGCTCCGAGCGGGTCGCGCCGGCCCCCGCCGCCACTGATGACCGCACCGTCAAGCGCCTCACCAAGCTCGCCGACGTCCTCGTCGGCCACACGGCCTGAACACATCCATCACACAGACCCGGCGGGTGGGGCGGCCCAAGGCGGTGGGCCGCCCACCCGTCGATCCCGGGGGCATCACCGTGATCGAGATCCTGTCACACCAACTTCCCTCCCTGAACCGGTGGTTCGCGGCGGGCGCCGCCGGTCCGGCAGCCCTGGTGGAACACTCCCTGGCCACGGGCACCGGCCGCTGGTGGGCCGACCGGGCCGTCCAGCCACGGGTGCTGGCCGTATCCTGCGCCGACCAGGTGCTGCTGCGCGGCGACCCGGCCTCGCTGGTACCCGGCTCCCTCGCCGCCTTCGCCCGCAGCTACGTCGAGGCACCCGCCCGCTTCGGGCCGGCCCTGTACTCCGCGTTCGACCGGGTGACCCCGTGGGAGCGGATGGTCTACGTCCACCAGCACCGGGTGAACATGCCCAAGGTGCCGCGCGGTGTGACCGTACGGAGGCTGACCGCCGACGACGCACCCGCCCTCGCCGCACTCGACCCTCAGGCCGCATGGATCCACGCCACCTGGGGCAGCCCTACCCACCTGGCCGCTGCAGGCTACGGCTGGGCCGCCTTCGACCGGGACGGGTGGATGGCCGCCGTGGCCGTCACCCGCTTCCGGGGCAGCGCGTACGAGGACCTCGCCGTCCTCACCCACCCCGACCGGCGCCGTGAACACCTGGCGCTGGCCTGCGTGACCGGGCTCACCGCCGATGTCGCCGCGCGCGGCCGCACTGCCAGTTGGTGCTGCTCCCGGGACAACCGCGCCAGCCGCCTCCTCGCCTGGACCGCCGGATTCCGGCTGGTCCGCGAATACGTCCACCACGTGACGGGACGGCCCTCGGCCCGCGGAACCAGGATCGCCGCCTGACCACCCGCAGGAAAGAACCCCAACCACAACAAGCAGGGCCGGCCTCCGCCGGCCGCTGCCCCACCGGGCGAGCGGTGTCGGCCGCTGGACCTCCTCGGCGCTGACGTACAGCAGCGGGGGAGAGCACGACCAGGCCGATGACCTCGGGACTCACCCGGACCTCCGACACTCCGGGTACCAGTGCGACGGCGAGGCCGGCCACAACGAGCGGTGAGGGAGCCGGAATTCGCCAGCGCCGTACGCCCGTGGCCACCACTGTGACCAGCACCACGAGAAGCATGACCGTACCCACGCTGCGCATGTGGCCCCACCCGAGTCGATGCGGACCGAACGGACCGCACTTCGCCGATCAGGCTTCCCGGCACACCGCCTTCACCCCATCGGTGCACCGGCCGTCAACGCGGCATCAGTGATCCGCTCAGGTGGTGTCAAGAACGGGCCGGGGACGTGTCGCCGGCTTGATCGCTGGTGTTCGCTGGTGAGGTTGAGGTCGTACGGAGAGGTCGAATACGGGTGAGCACGGAGACTGTCGTAGGCATCCTCATCGCGGTGAGCCTCGTCGGCTATCTGGTCCTGGCGCTCTTCTTCCCGGAGAAGTTCTGACCATGGCCGTGGTGGAGGGAACGGTCCCCGCAGCCGAATTCGCAGGACGGCCGGGCATACGGCCCGGCAGGCTCAAGGTCTTCCTGGGCGCGGCGCCCGGAGTGGGCAAGACCTACCGGATGCTCGACGAGGCCCACCGCCGGGCGGCCCGCGGCGCGGACGTGGTGGCCGGCTTCGTCGACTGTCACGGCCGCCCGCACACCGAGGCCAGGCTCGGAGGGCTGGAGGTCCTCCCGCCTGCCGGGTACGAGTACCCCGGCGGCCGCTACTGCGAGCTGGACCGGGAGGCGCTGCTGGCCAGGCGGCCGCAAGTCGTGCTGATCGACGAGCTCGCCCACACCAACGTCCCCGGGGCGGGCCGTCATCCGAAGCGCTGGCAGGACGTCGAGGAGATCCTCGCCGCCGGGATCGATGTCGTCACCACCCTCAACATCCAGCACCTGGACTCGCTCAGCGACGTAGTCGGCAAGATCACCGGGGTGCCGCAGCGGGAAACCGTCCCCGACGAATTCGTCCGCCGCGCCCACGAGATCGAACTCGTCGACATACCCCCCGAGGGGCTACGCCGTCGGATGGCCCACGGCAACATCTACCCACCGGAACGGATCGACGCCTCCCTCGCCAACTGGTTCCGGCCGGGCAACCTCATCGCCCTGCGGGAACTGGCCCTGCTGTGGCTGGCCGGGCGCGTGGACGAGGCCCTGCAGAAGTACCGCACCGAACACGGCATAGACGGCGTCTGGGAGACCCGGGAACGGGTCGTGGTCGCCCTCACCGGCGGCCCGGAGGGCGAAACGCTCATCCGCCGCGCGGCACGCATCGCCGGCCGCTCCGCCGGCGGGGAACTCCTCGCCGTGCACGTCACCCGCAGCGACGGCCTGGCCGCCGGGGTGTCGCACGCGGCGCTGGCTTCCCAGCGGGCCCTGACCGAGGACCTCGGCGGCAGCTACCACTCGATCGTCGGCGACGAAGTGCCCACCGCCCTCGTCGACTTCGCGACGGCGGAGAACGCCACTCAGCTCGTGCTCGGCACGAGCCGGCGCGGCCGGGTGGACCGTTTCCTCACCGGCCGGGGCATCGGCGAGACGGTGGTGGAGCTGTCCGAGGACATCGACGTCCACATGGTCACGCACGAGCGGGCGGGACGCGGCCGGCTGCTCCCCTCCCGCAGGCGCACCCTCCCCACCTCCCGGCTCGTCGCGGGACCGGTCGCCGCCCTGCTGCTCCCCTTACTCCTCAGCGCGGTCCTCGACCGCATGCGCGGCACCCTGAACCTCACCAGCGAAGCCCTGCTGTTCCTGGTCGTCGTGGTCGGCGTGGCCTGCATCGGCGGGGTCACCTCCGCCCTGGTCGCAGCGCTGACCGCCGCGCTGCTGCTCAACTACTGGTTCATGCCGCCCATGGGCCGGTTCACCATGGGCGACCCGGACAGTGTGCTGGCCCTGGTGGTCTTCGCCGGTGTCGCCGCGATCGTCGCGGCCGTGGTCGACCGGTCCCTACGGCTGTCCCGCCGTGCGGCGCGGGCCACGGCCGAGGCCGAGACACTCTCCTCCCTGGCGGGCAGCATCGTGCGGGGCGACCAGACGATCCCGGCGCTGCTGGAACGCACGAAGGAAACCTTCGGCATGGAGTCCGTCGAACTGGCCCTGGAGCCCATCGCTGCCGATGGCGGACCGACCTCCGCCCTGGTGGTGGCGGCGGGACCCGAGGCGGCGCTCGTGCTGCGGGGGCGTCCGCTGCCGTCCTCCGACCGGCGCGTGCTGGCGGCCTTCGCCGCGCACGTCGGCGCCGCCGTCGAGAAGGCCCGCCTGACCGAGGCCGCCGCCGAAGTGGAACCCATCAAGGCAGCCGACAAGCTGCGCACGGCCCTGCTCCGGGCGGTCAGCCACGACCTGCGCACCCCGCTGGCGGGCGCGCTGGCCGCAGTCAACTCCCTGCGCAGCACGGACGTCGAGTTCTCCGACGAGGACCGGGCCGAACTGCTGGCTTCCGCCGAGGAATCACTGCTCAGGCTGCACCGCCTGGTGGAGAACCTGCTCGATTTGAGCCGCCTGCAGGCCGGAGCGCTGACCCTCGAACTGCGCCCCGCCTCGCTGGAGGAGGTACTTCCGGCCGCGCTGGAATCGTTGGAACTGGATACGGTGGCCGGCCCCCGCGTCGACGTACAGAGCCTGGAAGCGGCACCGGCGGTGCTGGTCGACCCGCCCCTCCTCGAAAGGGTGCTGGCCAATCTCGTCGGCAACGCGGTGCGCCATTCCCCCGGAGACCGTCCGGTCCTGGTGACCGCCAGCGCCCTCGCCGAGCGGGTCGAGATCCGGGTCGCCGACCGTGGCCCCGGGATCGACGCCACCGACCGCGAGCGCGTCTTCGAACCCTTCCAACGCCTCGGCGACCGGGACAACTCCGCCGGCCTCGGCCTCGGCCTGGCCCTGGCCCGGGGGCTCACCGAAGCGATGGGCGGCACCCTCGCACCCGAGGACACGCCCGGAGGCGGACTGACCATGGTGGTGTCCCTCCCCACCGCCGAACCGATCCGGCAGTACCCCTGACTCACCCACCAGAAGGCCCGGCGCCGGCAGGCACCCCACGAGCGTGACGGCCGGGACACTGCCTGGCAGGATCACAGAGGAGGTTCCGGGGTGCTCGGAGGCGACGGGCCGGCTGGTCCCCACGTGGTCCCCGAAAATGATCCAGGGGCTGTTTTGGAATGATCCAAAACAGCCCCTGATCTGCGACTCTTTCGAGTCGGGACGACAGGATTTGAACCTGCGACCCCTTGACCCCCAGTCAAGTGCGCTACCAAGCTGCGCCACGTCCCGATGCCCGCTGACCTGGGGTTTCCCCCGGCCCATCGCGCACGAGAACAATACCGCACTTCCCGGGTTGGTCGCGCGCAGGTTTCGGTCGTGGGGTCGGCGGGGGCGGCAGTTGACCTCGACCGCGGTTGAGGTTGCAGGATCAATGCATGACACAAGGAACCGCGGACACGGAGTTCCGCCACCAGGACCTGGGGCGTCTCATGGCGCTCATGACCGGGGCAGAGAAGCACGGGCCGGCCGCCACGTCGACCCTGGACGTGCTGTGGGTGCTCTACGACCGGGTGCTGCGGGTCGAGCCGGGCACCGCCGAGGACCCCGCGCGGGACCGCTTCCTGCTGTCCAAGGGGCACGGGCCGATGGCGTACTACGCCGTGCTCGCCGCCAAGGGCTTCTTCCCCGTGGACTGGCTGAGCGGCTTCGGCTCGTACGACTCCCCGCTCGGCCACCACCCCGACCGGGTGCTGGTCCCCGGCGTCGAGATCGCCAGCGGCTCGCTCGGGCACGGGCTGCCACTGGCCGTGGGCAGCGCGCTCGGTCTGCGGGCCCGGGGGCTGGCCGATCCGGCGGTGTGGGTGCTGGTCGGCGACGCCGAGCTCGACGAGGGCAGCAACCACGAGGCGCTCGCCTACGCGGGTGCGGCAGGGCTGGAGCGGCTGCACACGGTGGTGATCGACAACGACTCGGCGACCCACGGCTGGCGGGGCGGGATCGCCTCCCGCTTCGAGGCGGCCGGCTGGTCCGCGGTGACCGTGGACGGCCGGGACCACGAGGCGCTGTACGCCGCGTTCACCGCACCGCATCCGGGACGGCCGCACGCCGTGGTCGCACGCGTCGAGAAGAAGGCTTGAGGGGAGAAGACCATGGACAACATGCGGGAGCGGTTCATCGCGGTCACGTCGCGGGTGCTCGACGAGGACCCCCGACTGGCCCTGGTGCTGGCCGAGATCAGCATGGACGGGTTCCGGCCGGCCCTGGAGCGCCACCCGGACCGGGTGATCAACGTCGGGATCCGTGAGCAGCTGCTGGTCGGGGTGGGCGGCGGGCTGGCCCTCACCGGCTTGCGGCCGGTCATGCACACCTTCGCGAGCTTCCTCGTCGAGCGGCCGTTCGAGCAGCTGAAGCTGGACTTCGGGCACCAGGGCACGGGCGGGGTCCTGGTCAGTGCGGCCGCCAGCTACGACTGGCCGGCCGGCGGTTTCACGCACATGTCACCGGGTGACGTGGCGCTGATGGACACCCTGGACGGCTGGACGGTCCACGTGCCGGGCCACCCGGACGAGGCCGAGGCCCTGCTGCGGCACGCCTATGCCGCTGGCGACGACAAGGTGTACGTCCGGCTCTCGCTGCAGTCGAACACGGCTCCGCGCCCGGTGGACGGCCTGCACATGCAGACCGTACGGGAGGGGGGCGCCGGGGTGGTGGTCGCCGTCGGCCCGCTGCTGGACGAGGTCCTCGCCGCGACCGAGGGCCTCGACGTGACGGTGCTGTACGCCGCCACCGTGCGCCCCTTCGACGAGGCGGCGCTGCGCGCGGCCGTCGGGCGGGCCACGGCCGACGTCGTCCTCGTCGAGCCCTACCTGGCCGGCACCTCCTCGACGGCCGCCGCGCAGGCGCTCGTGGACGTGCCGCACCGGGTCCTCGGACTGGGGGTCGGCCGGGCGGAGCTGCGCCGCTACGGCACGATCGAGCAGCACACCGCGGCCCACGGCCTGGACGCACGCTCCCTACGGGAACGGATCACCGCGTTCCTGCGGTGATGCCGCCCACGCCGGGTCAGTCCCCCACCAGCTCCGGATGGGCCTCGGCCAGCCGCTCGGGTGCTGCCTGCCGCCAGGAGTCGACCAAGACGGCCCGCAGCTCGGCCGTGTCCTCCAGCGCCCCGGGCGGACCCGGAGCCAGGAGTAGTCGTCGTCGTGGCCGGCCCGGACGAAGAACTTCTCCGGCTCGGCGGCGATCAGCTCCGCCCGGTCCTCCTCGGGGCACTTGACGCCCATCGTGGTGTCGTCGTCGCCCAGGGCGGCGAACACCCTGCCGCCCACCCGGAACGCGGGCATGCCCCAGGAGAGCTTCCCGCTGCCGTCCGGGAGCGACAGCGCGGTCGTACGGACGTCCTCGGCGGTCACCCCCGTTTCAGGGCTCCTCTCCGGTCGGGCCACGGGGCCACCGGCCACGGGCCACGGGCCACGTCAGGGACCGTAGCGCCCGGCAGCCCGGCACTGACGACCGCCCGTCCGAGGCCGTTCAGCCCGCCCGCGCCGCGTCCTCCCGCGCCCCCACCAGGTCCGCGAGGTCCGCCGCCAGGGACTTCACGGCCGCCAGGCCATCCGTCCCCCACCTGCGGGGCTCCACGTCGACCGCGCACACCGTGCCCAGGACCATGCCTTGACGGTCGGTCAGCGGAGCGCCCGCGTACGACCGCACCCCGCTCTCGTCGACCACGGCGTTCCCCGCGAACCGCGCGAAGTCCCGTACGTCCTCCAGTACCAGCGCCCGCCGCCGCACGACCACGTGCGGGCAGTACCCGTGGTCCCGTGGCAGCACCCGCGCCGGGTAGCCGCTGGGCGGCGCGTCCGGCGCATGGTGCAGGCCGGCGAAGAACTGCCGTTCCTCGCCGACGAAGTTGACCCCCGTGTACGGGGCCTGCAGCACCTCGGCGATCCGCCGGGCGAAGGCGTCCAGCTCGGTGTCCGGCCGCTGCCCCAGGCCCAGTTCGCGCAGCCGGACGGCGCGCGCGGGTGCCTCCCGGTCCACCGGCGTGAGCAGCAGGTGTCCGGTCGACTCGTAGTACGTCATGGCGGTTCCCCCCATTCCGAATACCGAACCGGCCGCTGTGGTGCGGCCGGGGACAGCAGATGGTGGACGAGGCGGGCGAGCACCCCCGTCCCGGAGCCCGGCAGCCGCGCGTCGCACCGCACGACGGGCACGCCGGGCGCGAGGCCCACCGCCTCGCGGACCTCCTGCGCGGTGTAGCGGTGTCCGTCGTCGAACTCGTTGACGGCGACGACGAAGCCGATGCCGCGCCGCTCGAAGAAGTCCACGGCCGGGAAGCAGTCGTCGAGGCCGCGCGTGTCGGCGAGCACGACCGCCCCCAGCGCCCCGGTGCACAGCTCCTCCCACAGGAACCAGAAGCGCTGCTGGCCGGGGGTGCCGAACAGGTAGAGGACGTGGCGCTCGTCCAGGGTGATCCGGCCGAAGTCGAGCGCGACGGTCGTGGCCGTCTTCGCCTCGACGCCGTCCAGCCGGTCGGCGGCCTCGCCGATGCCGCTGATCAGCTCCTCCGTGCACAGCGGCTCGATCTCGCTGACGGCGCCGACGAAGGTCGTCTTGCCCGCCCCGAAGCCGCCCGCGACCAGGATCTTCAGCGTCGTGGGCGGAGCCGCGGCGGACGCGCCGCAGCCGGTACGGGTGTCACAGTCGTCGACGTAGGCCATCGAGCACCGCCCGGAGCAGGGTCTGGTCATCGGCTGCGGCGAACGTTCCGCCGCCCGGGAACCGGGGGGCCTGCGCCGTGACGGCCCCGGATTCCATCAGGTCGGACAGCAGCACCTTCACCACGCCGGCCGGGAGCCGCAGCTGCCCCGCCACTTCGGCGACGGTGACGGCGGCGGCTCCCGCGCACAGGCGCAGGGCCAGGGTGTGCTCGGCGCCGAGGGCGGTGCGCGGCCGCACCCCGGTCGCGGTGACCAGGGACAGCAGGTCGAGGGCCACCGCCGGCCGGGTCCGTCCGCCGCTGGCCGTGTACGGGCGCATCACCCGCCCGGCCGAGTCGTCGAGCCAGGGCGTCGTCTCGCGCGGGGCCCCCCTGCCGTGCGCGGCCCGGGCCCGCATCAGGCCCGGCCTGCGGCGGGCCGCCGCGGCGGGGCCGCCAGGTACGGGCGGACGCTCTTGACCAGCATGGCCATCTCGTAGCCGAGGACGCCCGCATCGGCCTCCCGGTCGGCGAGGACGGCCAGGCAGGTGCCGGAGCCGGCGGCCGAGACGAAGACCAGCGCGGTGTCGAGCTCGACGACCACCTGCCGGACCTCCGCGCCGTCACCGAAGCGGGATCCGGCGCTGCGGCCGAGGGAGTAGAGGCCGGAGGCCAGTGCCGCCAGGTGGTCGGCGCTGTCGGCGTCGAGGCCGTGGAGGCAGGTGACGAGGCCGTCGGCGGTCAGGAGCACCGCGCTGCGGGCGTACGGGACCCGCTGGACGAGGCCGCTGAGCAACCAGTCGAGATCGGAGAGCCGGGTGGCCGTCGTGGTCGCCGCCCGTGCGGGTTCCGCTGCCGCTGTCGGGCCCGTCGCGGTGGCCGTTTCGCCGCCCATGGTGGTGCGCTCCTTGCCGGGGTGGGGGTCGGGGGTCATGCGTCGTTCTCCGAGTGGGCGAGGCCGAAGCCGCGCCGGAAGGCCGCCATCAGGCCCGGATCGTGAACGGGCTGGTCGGGGGTGTGGGACCGTCGCGGGGCGGGGGCGTCCCGCAGTTCGGGGGCCAGATGGGCCTGGGCACGCCGGCGGGGCAGGGGCGGCCGGTCCGGGTCGGTCCGGGCGGCCGGCACGGACGCCGCCGACGGCACCGGCACCGGCACCGGCACCGGCGGTGCCGCGGCCGGGGCGCCGGTACGGGCCCCGGCGGCGGGCCAGGGCTCCGCCGGGTGCGCGGCCACCCGCGGATCCGGTCCGAGGACCGGGCCCGGACCCCCGCCCGGGGCGGGGCCGGGCACGAGGCCCGGACCGGAACCCGGATCGACGCCGGAACCGGCACCGGAGACCGGGTCCGGGACCAGGCCGGGGACGAAGCCCGCGCCCACACCGGAACCGGCACCGGGGCCGGGGCCGGGGCCGGGGCCGGCGTCCTGCTCCGGGACCTGGACGGGAGCCATCCGCCCCGAGCCGGGCGCCGCCGATGCTCCCGCTGACCGAGCCCCGGCCGCGTACGGGGCCTGCGGCTGCGGCGGCTGCACCGGAGCCGGGGCAGGGGCAGGGGCAGGGGTCGGCGCCGGAGCCGGAGGGCCGTCCCCCGGTCCCGTGGGCGCCGTACGGCCGGCCCGCGGCCCCGGGGCAGCCGTCGCCCAGGCCGGTGCGGTGGGCCGCGGGGCCGCGGGCTCGGGGCGGGGCACCGACACCCGTGCGGGCTCCAGCGGTGGCATCCCCGGCGCGGGCCCGGCCCCCGCTCCTGATCCCACCGCCCCCTGCCCGGTTCCCCACGAGGTGGCCCGGGAGCCGCCGGACGCGTCGGCGGCGCCGGGCGCCTCCGCGCCCAGCAGGTCCTGGGGCAGGACGAGCACGGCGAGCACCCCGCCGTAGATGTTGGACTTCAGCTCGACGGCGATCCCGTGGCGCCGGGCCAGCGCCGAGACCACGTACAGGCCGATCCGCCCGTCGGCCAGCAGGTGCCGCACGCTGACCTGGTCGGGGTCGGCGAGGAGGGCGTTCATCCTGTGCTGCTCCGCGGCCGGCATGCCCAGCCCCCGGTCCTCGACCTCCACCGCGATGCCCGCGGTGACCCGCTCGGCGCGCACGACCACGTCGGTGTCCGGGGCGGAGAACACCGTGGCGTTCTCGACCAGTTCGGCGAGCAGGTGCACCACGTCGGCGACGGCGTGGCCGCGGACGGTGCCCCCGGCCGGCGGCACCACCTTGACCCGGGTGTACTGCTCGACCTCCGCGACGGAGGAGCGCAGCACCTCGCTCAGGTCGATGGGGCGGGTCCACTGGCGGCGGGAGCCGGCGCCGCCGAGCACGGCGAGGTTCTCGGCGTGCCGGCGGATCCGGGTGGCCAGGTGGTCGACGTGGAAGAGCTCCTTCAGCAGGTCGGGATCCTCGACGGTGTCCTCCAGCCCGTCGAGCAGCGAGATCTCGCGGTGCACCAGGGACTGCAGGCGGCGGGCGAGGTTGACGAAGACCTCGACCTTCCGGTCGCTGTCGGAGGGCGCGGGGGGTCCGGCCAGGCGTACGAGGGCGGCGTGCGCCTGCTCGCGGGCGCCGCGCAGCTCCTGGGAGAGCAGCCAGAACTCGTCGACCCGGCCGGGGTCGGTGCCGGGCGGCGGCGCGGTCGGGCCGCCGCGGACCGGGCGGGCCGGCTGCTCTCCTCGTTCCAGTCGCTCCGCGGCGGTCCGCAGCTCCTGGCGTCCGCGCACGCTGGAGCGGCGCAGGGCCTCGCAGCGGTCCCGGACCGCCCTGGCGCTGCGCTGGGCGCCGAGCAGGGCGGCGGCGAGCGCACCGGCGACGAGCAGGGCGCAGCCGAAGAGGACGGGCCAGAGCCGGGCGTCCCGGTGACCGGAGCCGCCGCCGAGCTGCAGGGTGAAGATCACCGCGGCGGTTCCGCTGAGACCGGCGGCGAGGGTGGGCAGCAGGGCGGCGCGCACCATCTGGGGCCGTATCTGCCGCTCAGGACCGGTGGCGGCATGTCTCGACGGGGTGGGGCGGGCGGCGCGTGGTCCGGACATCGGCGTCCTCAGGCGTCCTCATACGTGGGCCCGGGCCCCCAGGGGTTCCGGGGCCCGGTGTTGATCACCGGATACCCACGCTAGACCGCAGGATCCCGCCGCTGAGGGCCAGTTGGGGAAGTTCACCGGGGTGCTTCCCGCTCCCGAGGGGGCGCTCGTACGGCAGCCCGAATCCGCCGGGAGCGCGTGTTCGGGCACGGCTCCGCGGCCCGAAGGCACCTCTCCCCGCCCGCCCGTGCGATGGCTGGCCCCGCCGTCCGTCGCCCCGCCGCGCCCGCCGGGCGGGGCGGGGCGGTCACGGCCGACCGGCCGTCACCTCTCGCCGGCGAGATCCAGGTCGCGGTCCGACGGCTG